>JBJTMN010000030.1:0-3528 GCA_046070545.1 Ferruginibacter sp. | reverse complement strand
CCCAAATTTGCAGATGCTATTATCATTACCACACCCGATAACCTGCATTATGGCCCCTGCATGAAAGCGCTGGAAATGGGTTATGATGTTTTATTGGAGAAACCTATATCGCCCAGTGAAAAAGAATGCCGCGATATCCTGGCGCTGGCTAAAAAGACCGGCCGCATCGTGGCTGTTTGCCATGTATTACGCTACGCACCCTATTTTGTAAAGCTGAAGGAAATTATGCAAAGCGGTGTGCTGGGCGAGATCATCAGTATACAGCACATGGAGCCTGTTGAGCATATACACATGAGCCATTCGTACGTGCGGGGCAACTGGCATAACAGTAAAGAAACCACGCCGATCATATTGGCAAAATCATGCCACGACCTGGATATACTGCGCTGGCTTACGGAAAAACCCTGCACCCATATCCAGGCATTTGGAAACCTGCGATGGTTTACCGGAAAAAATGCACCCGCAGGAAGTACAGCACGCTGCACTGATGGCTGTAAGGTAGAAGCAAGCTGCCCATATTCAGCATTGGATATTTATTACCGCAAAAGGCAACGCAATTATGTTTTTGATCTGCCGGAAGATAAGGATAAACAGGCAGCCTATGTATTGGAGCAACTGAAAACAACCAACTATGGCCGCTGTGTGTACAAGATGGATAATGATCAGCCCGATCATTACACCAGCAATATTTTATTTGAAGGTGGATTGACCGCAGCATTCTCTATGGAAGCTTTTACTTCTTACGAAGGCAGAAGAACCAGGGTGATGGGAAGCCTAGGTGATGTGGTAGGCGATATGACCAGCTTTACCATGACCGATTTTTTAACCGGTAAAAAAACAGAATGGAAACAGGAATCGGATGGTCATGGCGGAGGCGACTGGCGGCTGGTTACCGATTGGCTGCATGCTGTAAGCAAACACGATCCAACCCTGTTAACATCCACCATTGATGCTTCTATTGAAAGCCATGTGATGGGCTTTATGGCCGAAAAAAGCAGGATGAATAAGAAAGTAATGGAAGTGAAGCTGTAGATATAAATTAATGAACAAAAAACCGGTAGTCCCCAATATTGCCCTCTGCATAATACTGGATATTATAGGTATGGCTACTTACCTGGTTCCTGCCCTGGGCGAATTTGCAGATGTAGTATGGGCGCCCATATCCGGCTATCTGTTCTTTATACTCTTTGGTGGCCGCTTTGGTGTAATCGGTGGTGTACTTAATTTCCTGGAAGAGATCATTCCTTATACCGATATCATTCCCTCTTTTACCATTGCCTGGTTCATCAGGAAAAGGGAATCTGATAAACTTAATAAATAGCGTATTTCATAAGATCTACCCTGTTTATTTAGTAGCTTTCCACCATAAAGCTACAGTATGAAATATTTTCTTTTTGCTTTCTTATCATGTGTTACCCTTTCTGCCAATTGCCAGGATTCGCTAACTATAAAAGACATTCCGGCTGCTGAAAGAGTAATTGGACTTCATTTTAAACAAGCTGAAAGGGATTCTTTATTTGATGATGTAAAGAATAGTGCTAAGGAGTATAATAAAATGCGCCAATTTAAACTGGAAAACAGTGTTCCGCTGAGCACCTGGCAAAGCCCGGTTTTGCCAGGTATGAAATTTAATATGAAGCAGGATCTTATCAAATGGGATATCCCATCTGATATTTCACTCCCCAAAAACAAAAATGACCTGGCTTTTTATTCTGTACCTGAACTGGCATCATTGATCAAAAACAAAAAGCTAAGTTCAGTTGAACTAACAAAATTCTTCATTGACCGGTTAAAAAAATACGGGGATACATTGCAATGTGTTATTTCTATCACAGAAAATATTGCCATGCAGGAAGCAGCTGCGGCCGATGCTGAAATTGCAGCCGGCAAATACCGTGGGCCTTTACATGGGATACCTTACGGGCTTAAAGACCTGTTTGCTGTAAAAGGAACAAAAACCACCTGGGGAGCAGCTCCATACAAAGATCAGGTAATTGATGAAGATGCTTTTGTGTTTACCAGGCTTAAAGATGCCGGTGCCATATTGATCGCTAAATTCACTTTAGGCGCATTGGCCATGGGCGATTACTGGTATGGCGGCCGTACCAAAAATCCCTGGAATTTAAAAAGAGGTTCCAGTGGCTCATCGGCCGGTTCAACAGCTGCAACCATTGCAGGATTGGTACCTTTTGCCATCGGAACAGAGACCTGGGGTTCTATCATTTCGCCTTCCACCAATTGTGGTGCAACCGGCCTGCGGCCAACATTTGGTAGTACCAGCAGAACCGGTGCAATGGCCTTAAGTTACAGCCTGGATAAGATAGGCCCCATTTGCAGGTCGGCAGAAGAGGCAGCCATTGTTTTTAATTATATACATGGTACGGATGGCAAAGACCAGGCAGCGGTAAACATGCCTTTTAACTACAGCGGCAAAGTCGATTTATTAAAAATGAGAATTGCCTATGCTAAAAATTATTTTGAAAGCGGCGATACGTTGGGAAATGAATTAAAAGTGCTGGATGTTTACAGGAAACTGGGGGCTACGCTGATCCCGGTTGATTTCCCTGATTCTGCTGTTTATAATTTTGACATCATGAGCATCATTATCAGTGCTGAATGTGCAGCGCAGTTTGATGAATTTACCCGAAGCGAAATGGATGATATGATGACAAGGCAAGGCAAAGGCGATTGGCCCAATCAATTCCGTTCGGCCCGTTTTATTCCGGCGGTAGAGTATATCAATGCATACAGGCATCGCTACTTATTGATGCAAAAAGTAAATGCTGTGCTTAATCAATATGATGTTTTTATTTGCCCCACTTACGGAGGTAACCAGGTAGCAATTACCAATCTTACCGGTCATCCTGCACTTTGTTTCCCCACCGGGTTTAATAAAAATAAACTACCTACCAATATAACCCTGGTTGGTAATTTATACAGCGAAGCAACCTTACTGGCTGTTGCCAAAGCATACCAGGATAACACTGATTTCAATAAACAACATCCTGAATTTTTTAAATAACAACCGGTTAAAAATTATTCTTGGTAAATTTACAGTCTGAATAATTTTTAAGACGTGTCTTTCAAACTCAATGCACCATATTCCCCTGCCGGTGATCAGCCGGAAGCCATCCGCCAGCTGACAGAAGGCGTTTTGAATGGAGACAGGTACCAGACCTTACTGGGTGTTACCGGCAGCGGTAAAACCTTTACCATGGCCAATGTGATACAGAACACGCAGCGGCCCACACTGGTCATCACCCACAACAAAACACTGGTAGCACAATTATATGGTGAGTTCAAACAGTTTTTTCCTGATAATGCAGTCGGCTACTTTGTTTCATACTACGATTACTACCAGCCCGAGGCCTACATCCCTGTAAGTAATACATACATCGAGAAAGACCTGAGCATTAATGAAGAACTGGATAAACTTCGCCTGCAGGCAACAGCACAGTTATTAAGCGGCAGAAGAGATATCATCATCGTTGCCAGTGTGAGTTGTATCTATGGTATGGGTAACCCTAC
>JBJTMN010000029.1:0-2175 GCA_046070545.1 Ferruginibacter sp. | reverse complement strand
CCAGAGTTGTATCTTATTTCCTTCCATATCCAGAATATGAACAAATTTGCCGTAGTCGTACGTTTCAATCGCATCCAGTATGGTAACGTTCTCTTTTTTAAGTTCTTCTACCAATGCTTCTAAATTCTCTACCCGGTAGTTGATCATAAAATCTTTGGTACCGGGCTCATACATTTTGGCAGCTTCGGTATTTACATTCCATTGGGTAAGGCCTTTTTTTTCAGGATCATCAGCCTGTCGCCATTCAAAACTGGCTCCATAGGGGCCTGCTTCCAGTCCCAGGTGTTTGTTGTACCACTCTTTTATTGCATTAGGGTCTTTACATTTAAAGAAGATGCCCCCTATTCCGGTTACTTTTTTCATGCTCTATTTTTTGATTTATGATTTTTTAATTATTACACATGCTGATCGATTAAAACCACATTTCCATCGGTGTCGGTCAGCACCAGGCTGGCAGGCCCGGTTGAATTTTCATGTGCTTCGGTATTCAATTTAATGCTTTTACTTTTCACAAATACAGCAGTCCTGATAATCATTTCTCAATTTCTACCGTTTGCTTTGGCTTTCTTTTTAAAACTAGGGCAGCAACCAGCGAAAGTAGTAATCCCACGGGTAGTATCTCCAGGTAGGTAAACAATATCACCATAATGGGGTTCTTATACAGTTCTTTAAAACTATCCATTTCTTTGGCAGTTGCAGCTATCTTTTCTGCACTGGCACCGGTGGCTTTCATTTTATCAATAGCAGCAGCTGCATATTTTTCCGCAAAATCAGGAATAAAAACATAGTAGTCAACCAGCCAGGTTAGCACATAAATAGTGGAGGCAATAAGGGTTATATACAACCCTATACGAAATGCCTTACCAAAGCTGATGGTGCCGCCATTGTATTTATCACGAAAGCGGATGATGGCCACAAAAATGAGTGAAAAAGCAAGCAGCATGCTGGCATAGCCAACCCACATACCCCCATCAAAGTTTCCGTTCTTATGGTAAAGCCCCATGGTTACGAGAAACATGCCGGCGGTAATTAAACCACCAATAACGCCATTTACAATTACAATTTTTTTCATGATGTTTTGTTTTGGTTCAGGAAGTAAAAATGAAAATATAAACCGGTTTTTCGTTCATACTTTCGGGCGATTTTGGTTTTTAATACGTAAAATTCATACCAAAGAACCAGTTTTAGGGTATCAGGCAAAGCGATTTTGCTTTTTCAATGGCCTGGGTGCGCCGGCTGGCATCCAGTTTAAAGAACAGGTTGGATGCATGGGTTTTAATGGTATTGAGCGAAACGAACAGGCGGTTGGCAATTTCTGCATTGCTGAGCCCTTCGGACATCAGTTGCAAAACCTCCAGTTCTCTTTTGCTGATACCCAGGCGGTTCATTTCGGCTTCGTTAAAAATAAACTCCTTTTGTTTTTCAATGTATATCTCTTTTTCAACCACTACCCTTTCAATTTTGGGTTTGGTTAATTTTAGTGCCAGCCAAATGCCCAGGGCTGTAAAAATTACGGCAATGGCGCCCACATATATTTCAAGGGCATGGTCAAAAATGATGAACCGCAACTCGAGCCAGCGCAGCAAAAACAACAGTACCGCCAGGCTGGTGCCGTATAACAAAACAGAGCGGTGTTTGATCAATAAATTCCGGATCGTCATGATTACATTTTAGCAGGTATCAGTCATTCGTTTCAAATGTAAAACTTTTCCGTTGTCTGGCCACCCCCTTACAAAATACAGTATGTAAAATATTCTTCCTTTCTTTGGCAAAACATTGTACATGCACATTGCTATTGCTACCAATACACTTGCCGGCAGCGGTAAGGCCGTAAAGCTGGCTGCTGCTATTCAGCAGCTGTTGCAGGGTAAAAACATGGCTTCGCAGATATTTACCGAAAAAGAATGGGATGACAGGCTGTATGATTTTGACCAGGTATGGATATGTGGCGGAGATGGCACCGTGAATTATTTTGTGAACCAGTACAACAATATACAGGTACCGCTCTGTATTTTCAACGGTGGTACCGGCAACGATTTTCATGCTGTGCTGTATGGCAAAAAAACGTTGGAAGCACAGATTGAACATATACTGCAAACCCCTCCCAAACCTATTGATGCAGGCAAATGTAACGATCGCTATTTTTTGAATGGTGCAGGTATTGGCTTTGATGGA
>JBJTMN010000028.1:0-11004 GCA_046070545.1 Ferruginibacter sp. | reverse complement strand
GCATTACGTAATGCCTATGAAAATAAGAGCATTAACAGCCTTTTTATGAGAAGCAGGATGGCGAATAAGAAATAGATGAATGGATAATGAACTAGTTGATAATGGATAATCAGGGATGCACAATTAATAGCACACAATTATCCATTATTTCATTATATAATTATCCATTAATTGCCTACCTTTGCGCCTCATTAAAAAAATAATAAAATGAAAACAATTACAATCGAAGGACAACTGAGGACCGACAGCGGAAAAAAAGCCACCCGCCAACTTCGCTCTCAGAAAATGGTGCCAGGTGTAATTTATGGTGGTTCTGAAGAAGTTAATTTCTTTGCTCCGGCAACTGCTTTTAAAGACATCGTTTACACATCTGAATTCATGCTGGCAAACGTGGTTATCGGCGGCAAAAGCTACCGTTGTATCTTAAAAGACCTGCAGTTTCATAAAGTAACAGACCTGTTACTGCATGTTGACTTTCTGGAACTGGTTGAAGACAAAAAAGTTATTGCAACATTACCGCTTCATTACGTAGGTGTACCTGCAGGTGTTAAGGCAGGTGGAAAGCTGGTGCTGAAAATGAAAACAGTAAAAGTAAAGGCACTTCCAAAATACCTGAAAGAGCATATTGAAGTAAATATTGAAAAGCTGGAGCTGAATGAAAATATACGGGTTGAAGACATACCAATGGACAATATGGAGGTTATGAACTCACCACGTATCCCTATCGCTTCAGTAACCATGACAAGGGCATTGAAACAGGAAGAATCTGCTGCTCCTAAAGCCGCTGCTGCCCCTGCTGCAAAAGCTGCTGCAACGGAAGCAAAAAAATAATAACATCAAATGCATCATAAAAAGCCTTTCCTTTCCCGGAAAGGCTTTTTTTAACCGGTAAGGTATAGCCATCAAACTTTAATTACCTTTGCCAACCTAAAACAAGTAAAAATGGGAATGGATAGAAATACGGTTATTGGCTTTGTGCTGATCGGGGCATTGTTAATTGGCATGTTTATCATCAACAGCCGTAGTAACCAGGCATACCTGGCTGAACAAAAACGGATTGAAGATTCAATTGCAAAAACCAAACCTAAAGCTGATACTGCAGCCCTAAAGAAAGATTTACAATTAAAGGACTCTGTATTGACTGCCCAACAAAAATTACCGGCAACATTTATAACTGATACTACCAATGCCGAACATTTAGATACACTTGAAAATAACCTGGTCAAAATTATTTTCACCAATAAAGGCGGTCAACCCAAAATTGTAGAATTAAAAAGCTACAAAAAATTTGATGGCAAACCATTGATACTGGCTGATGGCAAATTCAACAGGTTATCTTACAAAATCAATGCAGGTGATAAAGCACCTGAAACAGCTGATATAGCTTTTGTTACCAGCAAAAAAACAGTGAATGCCGATAGATCGCAAAGCATATCATTTATATTGAAAGATTCGGCAGGTGATGAAATCACCCACCAATATACATTACCGGCTGATAGCTACCTGGTTGATTTTAATTTATCAATGGTTGGTGCCAATAAGCTGATAACCGGAAACAATATTAACCTGGAATGGCAGGCAGAAGCACCCCAGGTTGAGAAAAGTATTAAATATGAAAGACAGCAAACCCATTTGTGTTATGTAAAGAATGACAAGTATGATTTTGAGTATTTGGGTACCGGAGATGAAAAGAAGTTTGATAAACCGGTGGACTGGCTGGCTTTAAAGCAACAGTTCTTTGTATCTGCCATTACAGCAAAGCAAAAATTTCAAACCGCATCGGTAAAATGGGTTTTACCTGCTGATTCGCTGCAAATAGTTTCTCAAACCTCGGCAATTTGTGCCATTCCATTGGGCACCGGGTCGGGAGCAAATGTAGCTATGCAGCTATATTACGGCCCCAGCGATTACAATGTGTTAAGCAAGTATAACAATAAGATGGAAAATATCGTGCCTTACGGCAGCGGTGTTTTTGCATTTGTAAAATATATTAACCGTCATTTCCTGTTGCCGGTGTTCGATTTTTTAAGAGGCCATATGGCCAGTATGGGTATTGTTATTCTGTTGCTTACCCTTTTGATCCGTTTAATAACTTCTCCTATTTTATACAAGAGTTATTTAAGCGGGGCCAAAATGAAAGCGCTTAAGCCTGAAATTGACAGGCTGAAAGAAAAGCATGGGGATGATAAACAGGCCTTTAGTATGGACCAGATGAAACTCTGGAAGCAAGCTGGGGTAAGCCCGCTGGGAGGGTGTTTGCCGGCCTTGCTGCAGATCCCCATATTTATGTCCTTGTATTACTTCTTTCAATCCAATATCTCATTAAGAGGACAAAACTTTTTATGGGCAAAAGATCTGGCAGCTTATGATTCAATTGCCACATTGCCTTTCTCTATTCCTTTTTATGGCGATCATGTAAGTTTATTTACCATTACGGCAACTTTAACCAGCTTGATCATTTCAATTTACAGCATGAGTAATATGCAGGATAACAGCAATCCTGTAATGAAGTATATGCCCTATATCTTCCCGGTTATGTTGCTGGGCGTATTTAACAACCTGCCAGCTGCTTTAACCTGGTATTATACGGTATCTAACAGCATTACGCTTATACTACAGATCGTAATTCAGAAGTATATCATAAACCACGAAAAGATCCTGGCACAGATAGAAGAGAACAGGAAAAAACCGGTTAAGCAAAGTAAATTCCAGGAGCGAATGATGGCTATGCAGGAACAAAACAAAAAGCTGCAGGACATGAAGAAGAAGAACGGGAAAAATTAGTTTATAGTTAAATATTTCACAACCTGCAGGCTGTTAAGGCACTGCAGGTTTTTTATTCATACAAAAACAATTCTGGCACGGCTTTTATTATATTAAGTATGGGTGTATACTATAGAAAGATAAAAAGCTTAGTAGTACCTTTATATAAATAATTGATACCATGAAAAAGTTGAAAGTGCTTATGATATTAGCCGGTTTGCTTACTGTGATAATGACAGCAAATGCCCAGCGCAATATTGCAGAAGCTGCTATTGTATATGATCTGGAAATTCTGAACGGGAATTCTGCACAGGGAGGTCCTTCCCTGGGGAGTGCAACAAGTACCATTTACCTGAAAGGAAACAACAGCCGGACAGATATGATCAGTTCCCTGGGAAAGGAAATTACCATTTACAATTCAAAAACAAATAATGCAGTTATTTTAAAAGAATTCAGCGGACAGAAGCTGATGATCACACTTACAAAGGAAAACTGGCTGGCAAAACATAAAATGTACAGCAATATTCAGTTTGAACTTACCAGCGAAACGAAGACCATAGCAGGATATAATACTAAAAAAGCTATTGCTACAATGCCTGATGGTAAAAAGTTTGAAGTGTATTATACCCCCGAACTTGTACCGGCTAATAAGGATTATGACCCTACTTTCAGCTCTTTACCGGGCCTGGCTATTCAATATGTAATTGAATCGGGTAAAATGAAATTCAAGTATACCCTTTCTAAAATAAATTACGACCCTGTACAGATGTCATTATTTGATTTCCCTGTTTCAGGATACAGGGTCATGACCTATGAAGAAAATCAGAATCTGAAAAAAGGGAACTAAAAAAAGCAGGGTATAAAAAAAACTTAATAATTATTAAGCCTTTTTTACTAATGTGTTTTAATGATCAGTTTAAGTCCGGTATATCCCGGTTTCATTTCCGGTACTGTATAAACCTGTTTTTGAGGAATGATATAAACTGTATTACCCTTTTGATAGGTAAGTAATGTACTGTTAAGATAAGATACTCCATTCACCTGCTGGGTTGCCATCAGACTACCAGTATATTTTAAACCGGATTTTAGATTGAGTGAGATCGACTTCCTGATTGAAGTACCTGTGTTGTTGATGTTTAGGCTTAATTTGGCTTTATTCTTTTTCCCGATGCCTTTATCAGCCATAGCACTAAAACCTATGCCGCTAAGCATAAGAACTACCAGTAACATTTTGGCTTTTTTTAACATCGGGTTTAAATTTCTGAAACAAATATATTGAAAAATAATCGGTATTTCCATACCATCCATCAATTCTTTTTACATTCTTTTAACGTTTATATTTAAAAATTGTTACAAAAAGTTGATTATTTCTTCAAAAGGGCTTAATTTACAATAACCTACAGCCCATGAGTAAATATCCTTACCGTCAGGACAGAGAAGAATTAAAAGCGTTACTTCAGCAATTTGACAATCTCAAGGCAGGTAAACCCAACTCTTTTATTGAAGAAGATTCCTTTGAACGGATCATTGATCATTTTGATGAAAAAGAACAGCTGAACCTTGCTTTGGAAGCCGCAGCTTATGGAATTGAGCAATATCCTTACTCTTCGATGTTACTATTGAAAAAAGCTGACATTTTAATTGCATTAAAGGAGTATAAAGAGGCTCTTTTTATACTGGACGAGGCCGAATTGCTGGATAGCCGGGATACCAATCTTTTTATTTTAAAAACAGATGCATACCTGGCGCTGGATATGCAGCAAAAAGCAGCAGAGGTACTGGAAGCAGCCATTCATGATTTTGACGGGGAAGAAAAACTGGACCTGCTTTTTGAACTGGCCGATGTTTATGATGATTATGAGAATTTTGATAAGGTTTTCGACTGCCTTACAATGATCCTGGAACAGGAGCCAAATAATGAAGAAGCCTTATATAAGATCTGTTTCTGGACCGATTTTACAGGTCGTAATGAAGAGGGGATAAGATTGCATCAACAGATCATTGAAGAATACCCCTTTAATGAACTGGCCTGGTTTAACCTGGCTGCAGCCTACCAGGGATTAAAATTGTACGAAAAGGCAATTGATGCTTACGAATATGCTATCGCTATTGATGAGAAATTTGATTTTGCACTGCGCAATATGGGCGATGCTTATATACGGCTTCGCAGATACAAAGATGCCATAGAAGTACTTGAGAAAGTGTTAGAGCTTGCCCGCCCTGAAGATGTTATTTACGAAGCCATTGGCCATTGCTATGATAAAATGGGCAATTACGCCCAGGCCCGCTTTAATTACCGAAAGGCAAGTCATTTAAACAATGAAGACACCCAGTTGAATTATAAGATAGCCTGTACCTATATGAATGAAGGAATCTGGGACAGCGCCATTAAAAACCTGGACATTGCCATGCGAATCCATCGCCTGCAACCCGAGTATAACCTGGCCATGGGACAGTGTTATATGGAATTGAATAAACTGGATGATGCGATTACCTATTTTGGCAATGTAGTAAGAGTGAGGCCCAAAAACATAAATGGCTGGACAGAATTGCTGAAATGCCTGTACAAGGCTGAAATGCTGGAAGAGGCACTTGAATATGCCAATTTTGCTTTTGAACAAACCGATGGCAAACCTGTTTTCCTGTTCTATAAAAGTGCTTTTTTATATGCCCTGGGCAGATCAAAAGAAGCATTATTACACCTGGAGACAGGTATGTCGCGTAATCCAAAGCTGATCAAAAAATTCATAGAAATCAATCCCGCTATACTACAGGTACAGCAGGTGGTAGATCTGATAGCCCGTTACAAAAAACGTAATTCACTATAAGTACTCCTTTAACTTATCCTTGATTGATATCATATTCTTAATTGGATTGCATAAGTTATATTTGCATTCCTAAAATAGTTATACATGAATTTCAATCTTTCCCAGATTCCTGAACGTACCAAACAACCACGTACCCATGGCATTACCATGGTTATGGACAAAGGCTTAAGTGTAGAAGAAGCAAAAAATTTCATGAGTGCAGCATCGCCCCATGTAGATGTGGTAAAATTAGGCTTTGGTACTTCTTACGTTACACCTAATTTAAAAGAGAAACTGGAAGTTTATAAATCGCATAACATGCCGATCTATTTTGGTGGCACTTTGTTTGAAGCTTTTTTGATCAGGAACCAGTTTGAGGATTATATTAATGTCTGTAAAGAATTCGGGGTTAGCTATATGGAAGTGAGTGATGGCTCAATTGAAATTCCCCATGCGGAAAAATGCGGTTACATAGAAAAACTGGCCAGGATCGGCGTGGTATTGAGTGAAGTGGGTAGTAAAGATGCGGCACATATCATCCCTCCCTACAAATGGATAGAGCTGATGAGAGCCGAGCTGGAAGCGGGTTCTAATTATGTGATCGCTGAGGCGAGAGAAGCTGGTAATGTGGGAATCTACAGGGGTACCGGAGAAGTAAGGGAAGGGTTGGTCCAGGAAATTCTGACTCAGATACCCGAAGAAAAAATTATCTGGGAAGCGCCGCAAAAAGCGCAACAACTATACTTTTTAGAACTGATAGGCTGTAATGTAAACCTGGGTAATATTTCACCCAATGAAGTAATTCCGCTGGAAGCTATGCGTATTGGTTTACGTGGAGATACATTTCATTTATACCTGAATAAAGAAACGGTATAATGAAAACATACGGCATTATCGGTTATCCTTTAACGCACTCTTTTTCGCAACAGTATTTTACGGAGAAAATAGCAGGGGAAGGAATTGCCGATGCTGTTTTTCAAGTTTTTCCTTTAACAACTATTGACGAATTTCCAACACTTTTAGCTGATCAGCCGGCCCTAAAGGGGCTTGCAGTAACTATTCCTTACAAGGAAAAAGTACTGCAATACATTTCTGACGTATCTGAAGAGGTTAAGCAGATCGGCGCTGCAAATTGCATCAGGATAAAAGGAGATGAGCTAACAGCTTTTAATACCGATATTATTGGTTTTGAAAAATCCTTCATAAAAAATTTAAAACCGCAACATACAAAGGCATTGGTGCTGGGAACCGGCGGAGCTTCAAAAGCAGTTCAATACGTGCTAAAAAAACTGGGAATCGGGTTTTTGCTTGTTTCAAGAAATACTGCTGAAAATTCGATACGATACGCTGATATAGCTGAAACAATTATTCAGGATCACCATATCATCATAAACTGTACGCCATTGGGTATGTCGCCTGCAGAAGATACCTGCCCCGATATTCCTTATCATTTGTTAACCGGCGATCATTATTTATACGACCTGGTGTATGCGCCCGCTAAAACTTTATTCTTACAAAAAGGAGAGGAGCATGGGGCCACCATTGAAAATGGGTTTGAAATGCTTATCATCCAGGCAGAAGAAAACTGGAGGATCTGGAATGAAGATTAGTCTTGGCCAGCAAGAATGGATACTAATTTTTCAGGAATAGCTGCCACTTTCTTTACATCATAATTATAGCAAACCATACCAGTCTTGGCATTGGCCAGCAGCACCTGTTCATTGTTTCTTCTGGCAAATAGTTGATAATACAGATCAAAGCCAACACGGGATATATCACCCGCCCCCAGCTTAACTTCCACCACATCGCCATAAAAAGATTCACTTTTAAATTCTATAGCAAGGTCACTCATGATCAACCCGATGCCTTCAACTTTTAATTCGGTGTAATCATATTTCTTTAACCATTGCATCCTGGCTTCGTGAATGATACTAATGAACGCATCATTGCCAACATGGTTACCGTAATTGATATCGCCGATCCGGACAGGGATGATACAAGTTCCGATCACTTTTTCCGGTATGTCTATTTTAATTCTTGCCATTTTATTTTGTCAAAAAACTGATCAGTTTTTCCATCGCTTTTTTCCTGTGACTGAATTTATTCTTCCCATCCATATCCATCTCTGCAAAAGTTTTATCACTGCCGTCAGGAACAAAAACCGGGTCGTAGCCAAAACCATTGCTGCCTTTTCTTTCATGAATAATTTTACCAGGGCAAATCCCTTCAAAAAAATATTCCTTTCCATCCAATATCAATGATATGACTGTTCTGAAACGGGCAGACCTGTTTTCAAAAGCCTGCAGTTTGTTCAACAACTTTTCAATATTGTCATCAAAGCTCCTGTCTTCGCCTGCATAGCGGGCGCTTTTGACGCCCGGTTCGCCATCCAGGGCTTCTACTTCAAGGCCGGTATCTTCACTAAAACAATGTTGCTTTGTAATTTCAAAGATCGTTTTCGATTTTTCGGTCGCGTTGGCTTCCAGTGTGTCATGCGGTTCGGGTGTATCAATATCAATACCTGCTTCTTTCAGCGTAATGATGTTAAAAAGCCCGCCCAACACAGCTCTTACTTCCTGAACCTTGTTTTGATTATTGGTGGCAAATATGAGATTGTTCAATGTTGTTGAATTATTAAAGTGAAAAGATCTTTTTTAGGCAGGTCCACAGTTTCATTTTCTCCTCTTTATTGGCCTGTAGTTCTTTTAGCGAAACAGCGGAAAGGTATACCTGGTTATTAAATGGCTGAACCTGGTAATGTGGGAACTGCAACGGTAATTCCAAAACCGCAGCATCCGGGCCAAATACAAATACTTTTTCTGCTTTCAGTTGCTCAGATAAAGCTGTGTATGATATCCCCGGGTTTTTAGAAAGATTCACCAATGCAATATCTGCCATACTTAATTTGCAGGCCGTTAAAATGCCTAATAAAAAATTGAGTTCCTCATCCGGGAGGTAAATGGCCGTTTCGCAATTAACCAGTATGGTAATTTTCTTTTGATTGTTTCCTAAAAAGCTTATTCCGGGAGTTTGTATAGCTGATAAAACTGATTTGTCCGAATCTAAATCGTACAGGCATTTACTGTATAAACTTTGTAAAATTGTATCCGGAAGCTGAATATTGTCTAAACTCATAATCTTGTAAAGTAAACTATTGCTTTTTTCGTTTCTTTGCAGTAAAATTAAGGAATATGATTGCTGCCGAAAATATAATTGTTACCAAAACAGAACAGAGTAAACTTAAAGATATCAATCTTGAAAATATTCCTTTTGGGAAATATTTTACCGATCACATGCTGGAAGTGGATTATGAGGACGGAGAGTGGAAGAATGCTGAGATCAAACCTTATCAACCTTTATTACTTGACCCATCACTAGCAGCTTTACATTATGGCCAGGCCATTTTTGAAGGGATAAAAGCCTATAAGAACGAAGCTGGTGAAGTATCAATCTTCAGGCCAGCCGATAATTTCAGGCGTTTTAATACTTCTGCCGAAAGAATGCAGATGCCACAAGTGCCCGAAGAAATATTTATGGATGGCATGCGTATGCTGGTAGAACTGGATAAGGACTGGATCCCTTCCCAGGAAGACCATTCGTTATATATACGCCCGTTCATGTTCAGCAGCGACCATATGATTGGTGTAAGGCCGAGCGATAAGTATAAGTTCATGATCATACTTAGTCCTACAGGACCCTATTATAATGCTCCCATGCGTATTTACGTAGAAGAGAAATATGTACGTGCGGTGCCGGGCGGGGTTGGATATGCAAAAGCAGCCGGTAATTACGGAGGTGCTATGTATGCCACAGCCCAGGCAAAGCTTAAGGGCTACGACCAGGTTTTATGGACAGATGCATTTGAACACAAATATGTACAGGAATGCGGAACCATGAATGTATTTTTTATCATTGGTAACAAGGCAATTACACCCGATCTGAAGGAAGGAACAATCCTGGCCGGTGTTACCAGGGACAGCGTGATGGTTATGTTAAAAGAGATGGGTTTTGATGTAGAAGAAAGGCATTTAAGTATCGATGACGTTATGGACGCTCATAAAGCTGGTATTTTATACGAGGTCTTTGGTACAGGTACTGCAGCTACCATTTCTATGATAAAAGAACTGAGGTACAAGGATTTTGTGATGGAATTTGACGTAGATAACTGGAAGACCGCCCCGGAAGTAAAAAGCCGTTTAAATGCCATTCGTTATGGCCAGGCGGCCGATAACCATGGGTGGATGCAAAAAATCTGAGTAATTTAATCCCAAATATTATACTTAAACCGCCTTTAAAGGCGGTTTTTTGTGGAAATGTTAATAAAATTTGATTTTTTTTACTTTTTAGTTTCCAAAATCAAATTCAAAATCCTACCTTTGCCGTCCGAAATTTAAAAGCACAAAATGCCTACAATACAACAATTAGTAAGAAAAGGAAGAGAAGTAATTAAAGCTAAAAGCAAATCAAGGGCTTTGGATAGTTGTCCTCAGCGCCGCGGTGTATGTACCAGGGTATATACTACCACGCCTAAAAAGCCAAACTCTGCTTTACGTAAAGTTGCTAAAGTACGTTTAACCAATAAAATTGAGGTTATTGCCTATATTCCGGGTGAAGGCCACAATTTACAGGAACATAGTATTGTATTGATACGTGGTGGAAGGGTAAAAGATCTGCCAGGTGTACGTTACCATATTGTACGTGGTAGTTTGGATACTGCAGGTGTAAAAGATCGTAAACAAAGCCGTAGTAAATACGGAACCAAAAGAGCTAAAAAATAAATTTAATAAATGATCTGGCGTGGGAGCCGGGTCAAAATAAATAACAATGAGGAAGACACAACCGAAAAAGATACCATTAGCACCAGATCCTAAATTTAACGACAAACTGGTTACCCGTTTTGTAAACAACCTGATGTGGGAAGGTAAGAAAAGTGGTGCATACATCATTTTTTATGATGCTTTGGATAAAGTTGCCAAGCAAACAGGTGAAGATGGTTATGAAGTATGGAAAAAAGCCCTGGCTAATATCACACCGGGTGTTGAAGTACGTAGCCGTCGTATAGGTGGTGCTACTTTCCAGATCCCAGCTGAGGTTCGTGCCGACAGGAAGATATCTTTAAGCATCAAATGGATGATCAAATACAGCCGCGACCGAAACGGACGTAGCATGGCTGATAAATTAGCCAATGAGATCGTTGCTGCCAGCAAGGGTGAAGGAGCTTCATTCAAAAAGAAAGAAGATACTCACCGTATGGCTGAAGCCAACAAAGCTTTCGCTCACTTCAGGATCTAATTATACCAATCAAACATATTTGAAGCCGCTCCTGAAAGAGCGGCTTTTTTTATTTAAGATAATTGTTGATCTATAAGTCATTAAAGGGACAGGAAAAAGGATCAAAATACCCTGTGCAGGGTATTACCTGGTAATACAATTC
>JBJTMN010000027.1:0-3177 GCA_046070545.1 Ferruginibacter sp. | reverse complement strand
AGCATCGGGCTTATAAAACCTTCGGGCGGCGGTGGTGTATAGGCACTGCATATCCTTAAAGTTTGTGCTACCAGGGTGGGGTCGCCGGGTATCCAGTTACCCATAATGATCCTTCCGCCGGGTTTGGTTACCCGTACCATTTCTTTGGCAACATCCAGCGGCCTGGGGGCAAACATGGCGCCAAAGATGCTTACTACCACATCAAAGCTTGCGTCCTGCAATCCGCTCAGGTCCATGGCATCTCCCTCCTGGAACTGGCAGTTACCCAGCCTGGCATCCTGTGCCCGTTTAGTACCGGCAGCTACCAGGTTGGCTGCAATGTCAACACCCGTAACCAGTGCGCCCAGCTTTGCTTCAGGTATGGCTGTGGTGCCATCGCCGCAACCCAGGTCAAGTACCTGCATACCGGGTGTAATGTCCAGGCGTGCTACCAATGCTTCACCACTGTCACGCATAGTTTCAGCGATCTTTGTAAAGTCACCTTTTTCCCATAATGCTTTGTTTGGATTCATATGTTTCTGTTTTAGGATCCTAATTTAACACATTTATTTTGTCAATGCCTCCCTATATTTTCCCTTACACCCGCAAGCCAATCGTCACACCTGCATACGCCGCCGCCTCGACTCCTAACGAGCGGCAATGCAACCGAAGCTGCCGGGATTTCTATTTCATTAATCATATGGCCGCCAATGGTTTCACCCCTTCGGGGTTCAGCATTTCTGGCATGCAACTTTTCTATAATCATACCAGCCTTTCAGGCTTTGGTTTTACAATCCCAAAGGGATGATATGATTATAGCACAAAAATTAGCTGACTGCGACAAACCCCGGAGGGGTAAAATGTTTTCCTTCACTGGTTTAATATTCCCTGGAGCAGTAAGACGATTAACAGCTGATGATACCATATTCATTTACAAAGCCGGCATTTTTGTGAACACGGTGGTTGTGAACAAAACAAATGTTCACAAAATGATTGTTCACAAACTTTGTTATGTTATTGTTGCCCTGCAAGGGCTACTTTCCGTATGATGAAATTGGTGAAGTTGTTATTTATTCAGCTCATAACCTGTCTCTACAAACATTCCGTTCTTTACTACAAAAGTATTTTTGCCAACTTTTAAAATTTCTCCTTCCTTTAATCCGTTGAGGTTGTACAGGTCGCTTTCCATTAAATGAACAGAGCCTTTGGTCTTCCTGGCCAGGTTCAGGTAATCGATATTTACATTGAATTCAGTAGCGCCGCACACAACAACCCGTACGGGTTTGGTAAGATACTGCCACAGCACTTTGTCTTTTATGGCTGCCCAGTTATCAGCGATCATCACCTGGTATTCGGCCGTGGGAAAATCCTTTTCCGACTTCAGCAACGCTTCAATATTATTCTCAGGGTAATCGCCGCCACCGCCTTTTAACATGGTAGATTTCATCAGGCTTTCTATTTCAGTATAACTGTTGCATTTCCTGGAATAGATGCCCCCGGTATTGCCCAGTTTTTTATCCTTATCGGGCATATTATCGCCATCATTAAAGAACACAAAATTCTTGGCCTGGCTGCCAATGGGATTGGCTTTTATCCATAACAACAGCTGGGCCGTGTATTTGTACATACTACCGGTAACGTCTACCACAATAGTGGCATTCTCCCATTTGTTCCTGTCAAGTATCTTTAAAACAGAGGTATCAGGAATCTTGTTTGTCCTGGTAACATAGGTTGGTTTTACAACAACCGGTTCGGGCTTTTTAGGAAGCACTGAATCCAGCACAAACCAACGGGGATAATAAATGCGGATTGAAGTAGCGCTCTTGAATTCCTTGTATTCCGATTTGCTGATCAGCCCTTCATCGTACGCATCTTTTGGTTCCCGGGTGATAAAGGAGTCGAGCTTTGATTTTTTTTGCAGGTCATTATCTACCGATGCAATGCCGCCACGGCCTACCTGTATATACCAGGTTCCGTTCTGGAATTTGCGGGGCCTTTGTGCCAGTATCCTTTCCAGGTCGCTCACGGCACTGTCTTTTTTCTTTGTTACAGTTACCGGTTTTACAACAGGAGGCGGCGATCCTGTTCTCACAATATCTTCCAGTTTCACCACTTCCGTTTTTGCGTTCTCTACCGATTGCTTAGGTCTGAATTTAACCACCAGCCCGTGAAACATGGTCATGGCTTTTTCCCGCAGGGCGCCATCGGTTTGCTGAAAGAAATTTACCTGTGCCAGCTGGCTTTCTTCAATAAAGGGGAAACGCTTTAAAAAGGAAGCAACCCTGCTTTTGTTAAGTGATACCAGGGATGCATTGATGGGATAGTCGGTACAGGCAACGTCAATGAAAATATCGCCGGCAGTTTTTAAACCGGCGGTATCACCTGTTACAGTAAGTACATTGGAATAGCCAAAGGGCATTTGTACAATAACCTGTCCGGCTTTGTTTGTTTCGGCAGGCAAGGGATATTTTTCAATAAAAACAGTTTTCTGACCAATACTTCTGGTACTTGTAAATAAAATAAAAAGCAGGAAAATATATTTATACATGGTGCTTTGGATTCATCGGGAAATGGCCGGGATCTTTGCTGTACTGCAAGTTAATATTTTTATACAAACGAAGCGGTTATGCTGTGTATTGTATATCGGTTCCGCAAATATCCTGCCTGCAGACTTGGTTAAAAAACTTCGTTAATTTTTTGCTCTTACTTCAAAACTGGCAGCAGCAAGTTCTTTACCATTTTTAGTGCTGTATATCCTGATGATAACACGGCCAGGTTCTGTTACATGGGCAATGAACTGCCCGTCTTCATTTTGTCTTATAATTCCGTTTGTAATGGACAGCCGCAGGTCGCGGTTCCTGACCTTTTTTATATCAACGAGTACTTCATTGTCGCCAACAAATAACGTGTAGGGTGTTTTGGTTGTAATGTTAATACCATCGGGTTGTTCTACTACAAAAGTTACCGGCTGCCTGCGGTATGCATTTACTTTGCGGTGGTTTTGTTCGGCAGGTATCCATCGGCCCGATCTTTTTATGATCCGCAATACCTCTTCTTCCATTCCATATCCTAGGTTTGTTTCTGCTGCAATATCAGAGAGTGTTCCATCACGGCT
The DNA here is from genome assembly GCA_046070545.1 of Ferruginibacter sp. GTDB lineage: Bacteria > Bacteroidota > Bacteroidia > Chitinophagales > Chitinophagaceae > Ferruginibacter. The sequence goes on along the minus strand of JBJTMN010000027.1, from coordinate 83 downwards.
TACAACAAATTTGATGACGGTGGTATATTTACCAGAAGGGGAATCATGATCAACCGGAACATCAGCGTTCAGGTTCTTTCTCA
>JBJTMN010000026.1:0-2769 GCA_046070545.1 Ferruginibacter sp. | reverse complement strand
GAATAAAAAAGCCGGTGAGATCTATGGCCAGGCTTACGAAGAAGCTACCGCCGGAAACTATACAGCTGCCTTTAAACACCTGGATGAAGCACTTGCCTTGGATCCAAAATTTGTTGATGTGTATTTATCCCGTGCCGGCATCTATGCTGAGCAAAAAAACTATGCCGCTTCCGTTGCCGATTTTGAAAAAGGGCTGAAGATGGATTCTGTTTATTCAAAAACATATCTGCTCCCCTATTCCATTTCATTGGCGGGCATTGGTCAATTTCAACTGGCGCTTAATGCCATCAACGAATTCCTGGCAAATCCTTCATTGAACCAGCAAAGTATCAAAGCAGGTAATTACCGCAAGTCGGTTTACAGTTTTGCATTGGATTATGAAAAGAAACACCCCGTAAAGGATTATGTTTTTGCCCCGGTAAATATGGGCGATAGTATTAACAGCAAAGACCTGGAATATTTTCCTTCATTAACGATCGATGGCCGCAAAATGATCTTTACCCGGCGTATTGCCAGTGATGAAGATTTTTATGAAAGCAGTTTTGTGAATGGTAAATGGAGTAATGCAAAACCACTTGGCGGAAAAGTAAACACCAATCTCAATGAAGGTGCCCAGAATATTTCGCAGGATGGTCAACTGCTGATCTTCACCGGCTGTAATTATCCTGAAGGAGAAGGCAGCTGCGATCTTTATTTTTCTGTAAAAACAAACAATGGCTGGAGCGAAGCACAAAACCTGGGGCCGGCTATAAATACTGATTTCTGGGAATCATCTCCTTCCCTTTCGCCCGATAAAAGAGACCTGTACTTTGCAAGCAGCCGGCCCGGAGGCTTTGGGGGAAGGGATATCTGGGTTGTACACCGCCTGGTAACGGGAAGGTGGAGCCGCCCAGAGAATTTAGGAGAGGCTGTAAATACCAGTGGTGATGAAAGCTGTCCCTTTATGCATGCCGATAATGAAACACTTTACTTTAACAGCAATGGCCAGCCGGGCTATGGCATGACCGATCTTTTTTTCAGTAAAAAAGTTAACGACAGCAGCTGGACGGTTGCTGAAAACCTGGGCTACCCCATCAACACCATCGATGACCAGGGATCTTTGATAGTGGCTGCAGATGGCAAAACTGCTTACTACGCCAGTGACGGCGGAGACAGTAAAGGCGGGCTTGATATTTATTCTTTCCAGTTAAGGGAAGATATCAGGCCCTTAAAAACATTATGGGTAAAAGGAAAAGTGTTTGATAAGAAAACGAATGCAGGTTTACCTTCTTCTATTGAATTAAGTGATGTAAAAAGCGGTAACCTGGTAAGCAAATTACAAACAGATGAGGATGGTAATTACCTGGTTACACTTCCCGTGGGAAAAGATTACGCCTTTAATGTGAACCGCAAGGGATATTTGTTTTATTCAGATAATTTTTCACTGGCAACAAACAATGCTGATTCTGATTTTATTGTGAACATCCCTTTGCAACCCATCGAAAAAGGGGCCAGCATTGTTTTAAAGAATATCTTTTTTGAAACCGGCAAATTCGATCTGAAGAATGAATCGAAGAGCGAACTGGATAAACTGGTGATGCTGCTGAACGAAAACCCAACAGTAAAAATTCAGATAGACGGGCATACCGATAATGTGGGCCTGGAAAAAGATAATCAGTTACTCTCCACCAACAGGGCGAAATCGGTGGTGGGCTATTTATTAAGCAAATCCATTAATCCCCAGCGCCTTACTTACCAGGGATTTGGTTCTGCAAAACCGGTGGCTTCCAATTCAACCGAAAACGGCAAAGCCATGAACCGCCGTACAGAACTTTCCATTACCGGTAATTAAATATTTTTTTTATTATTGTTGTGCATTTTAACCCGTCTGCCCTATGCACAACGACCTGCTGTACCAGATTGCATTAACCCTTGTACCCAATATCGGCGATGTACATGCCAAGGCATTGGTGAACCGTTACGGTGATGCTCAATCTGTTTTTAAGGCTAAGAAAAAAGAGCTGGATACTATGGAAGGTATCGGCACGGTCAGGGCCCAATCTATCAAAGCGTTTACAGACTTCTCAAGTTCTGAAGAAGAAATAAAATTCCTGGAAAAATATAAGATCACCCCCCTTTTTATCAACAATGAAAATTACCCGAAACGTTTACTGAATTGCTATGATAGTCCTCCGTTATTGTATTATCGCGGTAATGCTGATCTGAATTCTTCGAGGATTATTTCAGTGGTTGGCACCCGCAATAATTCCGACTATGGCAGATCCGTTTGCGAAAAATTCATTGAAGAACTGAAAGCAGAAAACATTGTAGTGGTAAGCGGCCTTGCCTTTGGCATTGATACCATTGCACACAAAGCTGCATTGAAACATAACCTGCAAACTGTTGCTGTGCTGGCGCATGGGCTCGACAGGATCTATCCCCCGCAAAATAAAACACTGGCCAAACAAATCACAGAACAGGGTGGTTTGCTTACCGAATTCATCAGCAATACCAATCCCGACAAACAGAATTTTCCCAAAAGAAACCGCATTGTGGCCGGCATTTGTGATGCGGTTATTGTGATTGAAAGCAGCAAGAGAGGCGGCTCTCTAATCACAGCCGAACTGGGCAATGGCTATAATAAAGATGTATTTGCCATACCGGGCCGTATCAATGATCCAAAAAGTGAGGGCTGCAATTATCTTATTAAAAACAACAAGGCTGCACTCATCAATTCTGCCGATGATTTTTTAGACATGATGAACTGGAAACCGGCGCCCAAGCCTGCAG
>JBJTMN010000025.1:0-2838 GCA_046070545.1 Ferruginibacter sp. | reverse complement strand
CAACAGCTGGTATGTAAACCAATACGACAACTTAGCAAACCGGCTTGCACATTATGAACAAACAGGACCCGAGATCTGGGAACAGACCGAAGGAAAAGTTACACACCTGGTTGTGGCCACCGGTACTGGTGGAACCATTGTGGGTACAGGCAGGTATTTAAAAGAAAAAAATCCGAACATAAAAGTATGGGCTATTGACAGTTATGGCTCTTTACTGAAAAAGTATTTTGATACCGGAGAACTGGACCAGAAAGAAGTTTATCCTTATATCAGCGAAGGTTTTGGAGAAGATTTTGTACCTGCCAACTACGATATGAGCGTGATAGATGAGTTCACCAAGGTTACCGATAAGGATGGTGCTGTAATGGCCAGGCGTATTGCCAAAGAAGAAGGTATGTTTTGCGGATACAGTGCCGGCAGTGTTTTGCAGGGATTAATGCAACTGAAAGACCAGCTTAAAAAAGATGATGTGGTGGTATTGATATTTCATGATCATGGAAGCCGTTACGTGGGTAAGGTTTACAATGACCAGTGGATGCTGGAGAGAGGGTTCCTGGATGTAAAAACCTTTAAAGACCTGGTTGGAGGCCGTGGTGCACAGCGTTTGATCAGCTTAAAGAAAGATGATACCGTGGCACATGCTATAGAACTGATGAAGAAATACGATATTGAAAATATACCTGTAATGGAAGGAGAACTCAATGTGGGCGCTATTTCTGCAGGTGGTTTGTTTGATCAGATACTCAGCAATCCGGATATAAAAACACAAAGCGTAGAATCGGTAATGGAAAAAGCCTATCCTGAAGTAGCTTTTGAGACCCCGGTGGAGCGTTTAAGCAGTTTTATCACCAAAGAAAACGGGGCTGTTCTAAGCAAGGATGAAAGCGGCAGTTTTCACATTGTTACCAAATACGACATCATTCAAAGCCTTACAAAATAATGTAATAGGTTTTTACTACCTGCTACAAGTCAATACCATGCTGCATTTGAATAGTGCAGCATTTTTTATATCTGAAATTTCACTATACCAAATACGTATTTTTACTATTTCTAAAAACGTATCTCTTCTATGCCTGTAGATGAATAATTACGAAGTGGGCAGTAATTACAGTAGCGTAAAAAAAGGGCAATATCGCTCTATAAAGGAATGTTAAACTGTCGCATCTTTGTGTCAGAAGTTGATTGATAGGAATTAGATATCAATCATTATCCAAAATCCTGATTAAACCAAAGAATTCAATCCAATGTTTGTGAAGAACCATCAAACGATCCAATATCAGTCAACTTCTATTTTTTTTGAAAACCAATAATACGCTTGAAGATCTTGTCCTATAGAAAAACCAACAGGTCTTAAAGTAATGATGAAACCAATATCCTGCCTATGCCCTTAAAAGCGATGATGGCAAAAAGACCAAAAAGAACCAATATTCTGGCCTATGCTGTAAAAAGCGATGATGGCTGAAAAACCGAAGAAAAACCAATATCCTGCCTATGCCCTAAAAAGCGATGATGGCAAATTGAAGAACACTGAAACCAGGATAATTTATTAACGTCACGCTTATAAAAGGTAACCCCCTTTGAAAGCGGAACCTCAAGATCCTGAAGAGACCGGCTATCGTGCTTGGCTGGTTAAAAAATTTAACTTCCACAAATCCCCGAACGGCAGGTTTTTGTGGAAGTTTTTTTATGCACGGTCTTCCGGGTTATGGCTAATTTTGAGCATGATCTTACAGCAAACATCCGATCTTAACTATATTCCTCAACGGATCATTTCGCTGGTTCCATCCCAAACTGAACTTCTGTATCACCTGGGACTGAATACGGAAACCATTGGCATCACTAAGTTTTGTATTCACCCGCAAGCCTGGTTTAAAACAAAATCCCGTATTGGTGGAACCAAAACTTTAGATACAGAGAAGATACGGCAGCTAAAACCCGACCTGGTCATAGCCAACAAGGAAGAAAATGTACAGGAACAGGTTGAAGCGCTGGCAACAGATTTCCCGGTATGGGTAACCGATGTTAACAACCTGGATGATGCACTGGAGATGATCGCTGATATTGGCATTTTAACCGGCAAACAGGCAGCTGCAATCACATTAACAGCACATATCCGAAAGGCCTTCAGTGAAATACCTTCAAATAGTAAACAGGTGAAAACAGCCTACCTCATCTGGCGAAAACCATATATGACCGTTGGCGGCGATACGTTTATACATAATATGCTGCAGCGCTGTGGATTTGAAAATATTTTTGCTGCCAAAGCCAGGTATCCCGAAACAGGCATCGCCGAACTGCAAACTGCAGACTGCCAGCTGCTACTGCTTTCCAGCGAGCCCTACCCTTTTAAACAACTACATATTGATGAATTAAGCAGCCAGTTGCCGGGTACAAAAATAATACTGGTAGATGGAGAATTATTCAGCTGGTATGGAAGCAGATTGCTGCAGTCTCCTGCTTATTTTAAGCAACTGATCGCCCGGATCCAAAGTGGCTGATGTTACAAATTGCATAGTTTTATTAATGACCCATCTTCCTTACATTTGTAAAAAATAACCACTTATGAGTAAATATAGTTCCGGGGTTTTATTTGGTGCCGAATTAGAGGCCTTATACAACGATGCTAAAGACAATCAATTTGCATTACCTGCCGTAAATACCATCGGCACCAATACCATCAATGCCACTTTAGAAGCAGCCGCAAAAGTAAATTCTCCGGTTATTATACAGTTTAGTAACGGCGGTGCCCAGTTTATTGCCGGCAAAGGAATGCCCAACGATCAGTTGCAGGGCAATATTTCCGGCGGGGTTTCGGGTGCATTGCATATTCATAATGTA
>JBJTMN010000024.1:0-7410 GCA_046070545.1 Ferruginibacter sp. | reverse complement strand
GCGGATCGTGCGACACGCGCAACCCCGGCCAGAGCGCGGTGAGCTCCATCCCCTTCGGCGCATGCAGCACCGGCGTCCCGATCGCGTTGCAGTTTCTGCTCTTCGGTAACCTGCGGAATGCCGCCGATGCAACTGGAAAAGTTAAGGTCTTTCAGCTCCTGGTAAAAACGGATACCGGAGATGCCATTTTTGATGGCGTTTGTAAAACCAGGAATGCCAGTGCCGTTTGGGGCAGCCACACCTAAACCTGTTATTACGACCCGGCTATTCACCACACTTTTTTTGTTTTAAAAATCCGGAAATATTGCCACTGCAAACAATTTTACCTTCACTGTTTATCATCTCTACATCGCAACTGAGTTTTCCGAAGCGGAAATATTTTTTCTGAGAAGTTACCGTCACTTTTTCACCGGGGAAAACCGGTGCATGAAAATTAACTGCAATGGAGGTAAGTGCAATTTCAGGCATGGTTGTTCCTTCAATTTTTTCCCTTCCCAGGTAAATGCCTAATGTAATAACAGCAATCTGTGCCATTGTCTCTGTAAGAATTACTCCCGGTGTTATGGGAAGGTCTTTAAAATGACCTTTGTAAAAATGTTCATCAGTCTTGAAAGTATAACTTCCTGAAGCTCCATCTTCTGAAATCTCATGTAATTCATCAACAAATAAAAAAGGTGATGAATAAGGGAGCAGATCTAGTATTTCCTGTGTTGTCATTGTTTAATTTATGTGTTCTCCGCCATCAGCAATAATGATACTTCCGTTTATCCAGGCGGCTTCATCTTTGCACAAAAGATACACCACATTGGCGATATCTTCGGGAGTTGTTAATCTTTTAAATGGATTCTGCCTGATCGACCTTTCTTTTAATTCCTCATGTCCGGGGATCATCCTGAAAGATACTGTATCTGTAGCGCCGGCCTGTATGCAATTGGCCCTGATGCCATGTGATGCAAATTCAAGGGCAATATTCCGGGAAATGGCTTCCAGCGCCGCTTTGGCGGCAGAAACAGCGGCATAACCCTTCCAGGCCTTTGTATTTCCCTGGCTGGTAAAACTGACTACCCGGGCATCCGGGGCAAATAAATTATTGTTGAAGATCAGTGTTGTCCAGTCGTATAAACTGATGGCCATCGTTTCGAGTGTAAGATGAAGGTCATCATTTTGTAATGCTGCCCTTTCATCGGCGATCATGGGTTTTAAATTCCCTTTGGCAATGCTGTGCAGCAGCAGCCTGATCTTTCCGGTATCGCCCAGCTTTTCTTTGATCCCCTGCAACATCACTGTTCTCTTTTCAACAGACATGGCATCCTTATTAAAAGAGATACAATCAACCCCGTTGGCTTTTATTGACTCAAATTCTTTTTCAATAATGGCTGCATCTGCCTTACTGTTGCGATGCACAATAATGATGTTGCAGCCATGTGCAGCCAGTTTTTTTGCAGATGCCAAACCCAATCCCGCTGAACCACCCAGAATGAGTGCCCAGTAATTTTTATTTTCAAATTCTTTTACCATTGTAATAAAACGCTTTGAGCAGAGAAGCCCGGCCCAAAGCTAAGCATCAATCCTTTATCACCCGCCGGTAAATTTCTGTCCAGGAATCTTTCCAGCACATACAATACGGTTGCGCTGCTCATATTGCCATATTGCTTTAACACTTCCCGGGTATCATCAATATTCTTTCCCAGTGAACCAAAAAGTTCCTCTACTGTCTGCACGATCTTTCTGCCGCCCGGGTGAAAGATAAGGTGGTCAATTTCATCAATATGGGTATTGTTCCTCTCCAGGAATGGATGCACAATTTTTGGAAAATGCTCTGAGATGGTATCAGGTACGGTCTCATCCAGTATCATACGCAGGCCGGTATCGGTGAGTTTAAAACCCATCATATATTCTGCATCATAAAAATGATACATTTCCTGTGCAATCACTTCGGGCCCTTCCTCAGCTTCGCAGGAAGATAACAGTATGGCAGCAGCACCATCGCCAAATATGGCAGCACTCACCACATTGGCCATTGAAAAATCTTTCAGCTGAAAAGTAGCAGTTGGGGCTTCCACTGCAACCACGGCTGCTTTCTTTCCGGGGTTGGCCTTTAAAAAATTGGTTGCATAAATAATGCCCGAAACACCGGCAGCGCAGCCCATTTCGGTTACCGGCAGCCGCACAATGTCCTGCTTCATGTGCAGGCGGTTCACCAGGTATGCATCCACAGAAGGTATCATAATGCCCGTGCAGCTTACCGTGATGAGGAAATCAATTTCATCGGGCTTCCATCCGGCTTTGTCCAGCGCTTTTTGCAAAGCCTGTTCGGCCAGGTTGGTACATGCACGAACGTAGATATCATTCTTCTGTTCAAAGGATGTGCTGGTAAATACTTCCTCGGGGCTCATGATGGAATATCGCTTATCAACACCGGCATTGCCGAATATTTTGAAGACCTTCCTGATAAATCTTTCATCCTGCCCGGCAAGCCAGGTCCCGATTAAAGGCAATATATCTGCTGTTTCCCGGTAGTAGTCGGGTAGTTGTTTAGCTACTGTTTTTATTTTTACTGGCATGTTTTTCTTATTATCCATTGATACCTGAAAGCCCATTTCCAATGGATGGTACTCACTGAATCTTTTATTTTTTTACTGATCACAATTAGTTCATTTTTTTTGAATCCCCTTAAAACCGAAATGGCCCCGTCTTTCTTTACCATGGGATTCGATAAGAAAAGGCTTACACCTTTAAAAAGATAATAGGCGGCCCTGCTGCGATGCAGGTCGTTTACTACCACACCGATCCTGGCTTTTTGTACAACCGGAAACAGGAGTTGCTCGATCTGCCGCTCTGTGAAATGGTGAAGAAATAAAGTGGCAAATACTACATCAAATTTTACATCCGAAAACTCATCTGCCAGTACATCCATTTTTATAAAACTGATCTCAGGATAACCGGCAGATAATTTACGTGCATAATTCACCGTATATTCATTTGCATCTATTCCAACGAGTCTGAAAGTAAAGTTATTTTTTCTTCCATAATCAGCAACAGCCCTCAGCATATCGCCACTTCCGCATCCAAGATCAACTATGTTTATAATCGCATCTTTCGATGCTGTTTTTAATAACGTGTGCAGGCCATTGATGGTTGCCTGGTTGCCGCCCAGTCGCTGGTTTATTTGTGCAAGTTTATCCAGCGTTTGGCGCAGCATTTCACCTTCCATGGACAGATCATCCATGATCTCTTCTTCTGTGCTGCGGTATGTGGTGTTTACAAACATGGTTATATTTTCTTTCCCGGAAAGATGGTGAGCAAGATCCTGAATAAAGGAACAGCCTGCAACCGGTATCCACTGATGCCTGCTTTCTGCAATATGGAAATCCACTCTTTCCTGGTGAATGATCTTTGTATGGCCAGCAAACCATCTGTTTTTGCCATTTTACTGATGGGTAACAGGAAACTGCTGAATTTAAAAAGACGCCATGCAAGACCATTTCGTTCCAATTCGCTGAAAATTATTGCTGTTGAAACAACGGATTCATTATTTTTTAGAAAAGAAGCCAGTTTCTCTTCCTGAAAATGGTAGATAAAATGGCTGCTGATCAGGATATCACAGGACTGTATGCTAAAATTTTTGCTCAGTATATCTGCCTGTATAAAATCAATATTGCCAAACATAGCAGATTGCTTTTGAGCATAAGCCAACGAATCAGGATTGCCATCAATACCGGTAATGCTGAATTCGATCTGCTGCTGCTGTAATGACCTTGCAACTGCGGAGATCAGGTCACCACCTCCACATCCCAGGTCAATGATCCTTAGTGGCCTTTCCTGTTTTTTATAAACAGCATGAATTGCTTTGATAACTGAACGGTGATTGCCAAACCACCTGTTTATCCACGCAAGACTTTGCAAAGCTTTATGTAGCGTTTCGCCCTGCAGCGAAAGGTCATCCAGTTTCTCCGGTTCAGTCAACCTGCTTTTCATACAACAGATACGTTTAAAACCCTGCCATGGGTTTGTTTTATGATTGCAGGCAATACCCCTGGCACATGGGTGAGCCCATACATGATAGCCCTGGCCAGGTTATCTTTTCCAAAAAACGATTGCAATATCCGGCCGGCCTGTATTCTCTTTTTAAATTCATGATTCCATTGCCGGTTATACAATGATTCTAATTCATCCCTCGACTTTATTTTTTTATTGAAATAATCAATGACCAGTTCCGATGCTATCTTGGCACTGTGAATGGCCATAGCCATGCCGTTACCACACAACGGGTGTATCATACCTGCAGCATCACCGCACATGAGTATATGATCCTGTACCGTAGTTTTATCAGAAAAGCAGATCTGGCTGATGGCCAGTGGCTCTTCAAAAACCGGAACAGCATTTTCAAAGACATTTTTTAAATGTGGATTTTTATAAAGAACAGCCTGGTTAAAAGCATCGATATTTTTGTATTGCTGAAAACTTTTGTAATTGGCAAGATAGCACACATTAAGATTGCCGTTTTCTACCTGCGATACTCCGCAGTAGCCTCCGTCAAAATTATGGAGCGCCACCAGGTCCTCAGGAAAACTGCCCTGCATATGTGTTTTTACGCCTACAAAAGGCGACCGGTTCTTTATGAATGCACGGTTGAGTGTGATGTCCATATTGCTTCTTTTACCAAAGGTGCCAATTACTATTTTGGAAGAAAGTTCTTTTCCGGCTTTGGTTGTTACATTAAAAGAATCATTTCCAAAACGAACATCCGAAACCGTATCGCAAATAACAACTGCGTTATTTTTTACAGCATTTTGTGCCAGCAAATGATCGAGTGTATAACGACTTATACCAAAACCTCCTAATGGTAAATTGGTTTCAATCGTCTTACCCCGGGTAGTACTTAATAAAAAACGGGAGATCTTTTTGGCACCTGTTGTCATGGGATCGGCGCCCAGGTACTGCAGGTAAGGCAGTACTTCATTAGAGATATACTCACCGCAGACCTTATGCTTAGGGTACTCGTTCCGTTCAATAACAATAACAGATAAACCTGATTTAGATAAATGAATGGCACTTACCAGTCCCGCCAGGCCACCACCAATGATGATTATATCTTTTCTGAGGTCATTCAAACTAACCGCGATGATTTAAAGTAGGTAAATAACAATAACAAAGATAGCAATACTTTAAGCATGGATTTTAAGGCATCCTGAATGTGAACTGCAAAGTGAAAGAAATGTGAAAATATCAATTAGTCATCTACCTGACAATGCTTTTAAAAGCAGCAAATTAATTTTAAGTAATAAAAAATAATTATGAAAGTTCTCTGCTGGTTATTGTTCATTACAGGAGCATTGCTCTCAAGTTGTAAAAAAGACAAAATACCTGGTTATGGTAATGAAATTATCTCTCCACCGGCTGATACTCAGGTAAGCGTTTTATACACAGGTACTTTAATTGGCGGAGAATTTGGCGACAAGGCAAGAGGCGATGTAAGTATCGAAAAGGCAGGTTCAAAATATTACCTTGTATTTAAAAATTTTACTTCTTACAATGGCCCCGACCTGCATGTGTATTTATCCAGAACCATCGGTAATAATGCCATGCCACCGCTTGATTATAAAGACCTGGGTTTTTTAAAATACCTGAATGGGTCATTTAATTATGAATTACAGGATGACCCGGTTGTGGCTGATTATAAATATGTGATCATCTGGTGCGCCCAGTATCGAATTCAGTTTGGCTATTCAGAATTAAAATAGAAAAAATGTATGAAACAGATTTTTATTACAATCTCATTCACCTTGGTCTTTTTTTGCACAGGAAACGCTCAACATCAAGGCAAAAGACCGGTTGATAATTTTGCAGAACTAACCGGCGCAATCGGCTCATCACAAGCTACAGGGGCTTTGGGCTATGTATATAACTGGAAGTACGGAAAGCACCGGCGGCTTGAACTTGGCCTTGGTCTTAAGTACTCCAGTTATTTCGGAACTAATCTTTATTTTAGAACAGCTCCGGCGAGGCTAACCAGTGGCAGAACAGACCCTTCTGTTTTATTCAGCGATGATATTGATCAGAATATAGATTCGGTGTTGTTCCCTAAAGCACAAACTAATTTCTTAAATCTCAATCTGAATATCGGCTACAACCTGAGTAAGAAAATCTATGAGGGTTTTACCATTGATGCTATTGGTTTTAGCTTTGGTAAAAAACAGAGCGGGATATATTATGGTAATAATTTCGCCTCCGGAATTGCTGTTACAGCAAAGCCCACAGCTTTTAATGTTTTGTTAATTAGTGATAACGACAGGGGCTCATTAAACAGCGAACTGTTTGTAAGGTATAAATGGAACGATTCTTGGGGAGTGAAGCTTGGGTTGCAATTCCTGTTTGCTGAGTATACTACAGAGAGCAAAGTGCAGACAACTCCGACTGGTGATAAAAATGACCGGTTCAGAAAAAAGATGCCAGGTGCAGGAATTGGAGTAACCTATAATTTAAGTAATTTTAGAAAACGGAAATCCTAATTCAGCAGCGTTATGAAAAAAATCTTCCTTTTACTCATCTCTTTTAGCATTTACTCAAATTGGATGCTTGCCCAGTCTTCATTAACACCTGTTGATGCAGATAGTAAAGTACATTTCGTTATTAAGAATTTCGGTATTAAGACCGGCGGAGATTTTAAAGGTATAAAAGGAAATATTAAATTCTATCCGGCTAACCCTGCAGCATCGGTTTTTGATGTAACAGTTGAAGCAGCTACCATTAATACAGATAACGATAGTCGCGATGATCATTTAAGAAAGGCCGAATTCTTTGATGTGAATACTTATAAAACAATTCAGTTTACAAGTACCAAAGTAACATTCTCCAAAGTTGCCGGCAGATTTTATATGTTTGGGAACCTCACCATCAAGGGGGTTACAAAACCTGTTGAGTTTGGCTTTGGGGCTACACCTAAAAACGGGGGATATGTTTTTGATGGTGAGTTTAAAATAAACAGGAGAGATTTTGGTGTGGGTGAAAGCAGTATATCCATGTCGGATAACCTGACTGTTTCCTTGTCGGTATTTGCCAGGTAAAACCTGCAGGTAATTATTTCTTTTGTTGTTGATCGATATTAACTTTATGTGATGCCAAAACTGCTACGTGTTTTTTTATGGGGATTGATCATTAGTTTCCTTGGATCCCTGCCACTGGGTACATTGAATGTAGCAGCCATGCAGATCGGTATCCAGGAAAACATTACCAACGCACTTTATTTTTCGGTAGGATCTTTATTGGTTGAGATGATCTATGTACGCATTTCCCTGATAGGGGTAGACTGGGTACGTAAACAGGAAAAGCTGATGAAGGCCATGGAATGGTTTACACTGATCATCATCATAGCGCTTGCTGTGGGTAGTTTTATTGCAGCAACAAAAG
>JBJTMN010000023.1:0-2200 GCA_046070545.1 Ferruginibacter sp. | reverse complement strand
AAAATGCGCCGCTGTACCGGCTTTAATCCATCTTCAATGGCAGGTACCGCACGTTCCAGTATTACATAACTGGCATAATCCAGGAACCAGGTCTTATACTGGCCGCCAATACCCAGGTCGGTATGTTCGTATTCTTCTTTTGGTTTTTTACTTGCCGCCATTTACTATTCTATTTTTTGCTACTCAGCTATCGCTTTATATTTTTGAACCCGTTCAAGTTTCCCCTTTAGGAGGCGGAGGGGGTTTTCAATTTCACTTCAAACTCTTTCATCTTACCAACCGTACCCTGTACATCAAACATATCCTGTGCGATCATGCCTTTTAAACGCCACAATAAATACATGTCGCCGGTGGTATTTTTTGCTTTGGTCAGATGTGTATGAATGATCTTAGATGCTTTTTGCCAATCACCTGTCACCAGTTTCTTTAATTCAGCATCATAAAAATCATAATCCTCCTGCACCAGTTTCTTACCGCCTTCCAGCAATCGTACGCCTTTATTTTCATTACAGAGTTTTGCCCACTCATCCGGGTCTACTTCAAATTCGCTGGGTGTTATTTCCCTGGCCAGTTTCTTTGCTTTAACAAATTCACGGGCAGGTATTTCAAATAAGTTAACCGGGTAAAACAGGTTTCCCTTTTCATTTAAAAAAGGAAGATTGTTCAGGTACAGAATATATATCCTGCCCTGGTAATCTTTCAACTGGCTCATCAGCCAGTAATAACCACTCACATCATGTTTGTTTTGAGCTGCCCATATCCACACAACTTCATCCGTATTGGTATCCAGGCGTTCTTTCAGATCCTGAACAGTCTGTACATCATCCACTTCTCCTGCATCCACCTTGCCTTCCTGGTCTCCGCCAGCCAATACTTCTCGCCACCACTGCCTGCGGGCTTCGATACCTTCTTCTGAAAAAATATCAGTTAAGGGGCCTGCGGCAAAATCATCTTTTACCTGTACAATATCGCCCTGCAATGTTTCGTCCAGTTCAAAACTCTTTTCTAACGCAGCAATATCTGCTTCCTGGAACACAATATGTATCATAAATTATTATCCTTTTTTATCTTGACCGCTAAAAATAAATAGTTATTGGCTGCTGCAATAACTTCATAATTGATGTAAAAATTCTCTGTAAATATTTTAAGTGCTAAAAACTCATGAAGTGGTACAGCAAATTCATCGAACATGATGATATCCCCGTCATTCAGATATTTGTATAACTGGGATAATGTAAAAATGGTGGCGCTGAAAAGGTCTGCATCCATATGGATGAGCTTTCGGTTACCAGGCCGGTAGTTTTCCAGGAAAGGGATCAGTGTTTCCTGGAATAATCCTTTATAAAAAGAGGCCCTGGTATCATTGATGTTCAAAGTTTCAAGCTTTGCTGCCATGGCGCCTTTTGCATAACCGCCCCATTTTTCCGGCAGTCCTTCAAAAGTATCAAATCCAAAAAAAGCAGAAGAGGGATTGGTATTTTTTGAGAGCCACCAACGGAAAGAACTGCCACCACTAACACCAAACTCCAGGTAATCAATGGCTGTTGTGTCCAGTTGCTCCTGTTTTATAAGCGCTTCATATAAAAGATAACGGCGGCTGTAATCCCAGCTGCCCTGGTAAAAATCGTTATAGCCGTTTACCGGGTGCATTTTTCTCCATTTACCCAGTTCGCCCAGGTAAACTGCATTGAGCAATATTTTTGAAAACGGAGACAGCAGCACATGCAGGTTCCATTTTAAAAACAATGCTTTGGTCTTTCGTATAATATCCAGTTTAGTCATGCAGTTTATTTTAGCTTTCTATCAGATCAAGCTCCACTTTCAGGTTATCGATAATAAACTCCTGGCGAAGCGGTGTATTTTTTCCCATGTAATATTCCAGCAATTGCTGAATATGTGTTTCGGGCAAAAGCATTACCGGCTGCAGTTTCATGTCTTCACCAATAAAACGGGCAAATTCATTCGGACTGATCTCACCCAGCCCTTTGAAACGGGTGGTCTCCGGCTTATTACCCAGTTTTCTGGTAGCTTCCTGTTTTTCTGTTTCGTTATAACAATAAATGGTTTCTTGTTTATTGCGAACACGGAACAAAGGTGTTTCCAGTATATATACATGCCCGTTCTTCACCAGGTCGGGAAAGAATTGCAGGAAGAAGGTCATTAATAACAAACGGATATGCATACCATCCACATCAGCATC
>JBJTMN010000022.1:0-4193 GCA_046070545.1 Ferruginibacter sp. | reverse complement strand
CTGAAGAAAGTTATAGCAGCAAAGTAGGAGAAAATGAGCTCAAGATCGGAAAATTCATTTCCGACATGATAGATGACGGCAGTACGCTGCAGATGGGTATTGGCACTATTCCCGATGCAGTACTGAGCCTGCTGGGCAATCACAAGAACCTGGGTGTGCATACCGAAATGATGAGTGATGGCGTGATCAGCCTGATCGAAAGCGATGTGATCAACAACCGCAAAAAAAAGATACACCCCAATAAGAGCGTGACCAGTTTTGCATTGGGCACCAAAAAACTGTACAACTATGTAGATGATAACCCTTCCGTGGTATTCCTGGATATTGATTATGTGAACAGTCCGCAGGTGATACAGCGTAACCCCAAAGTAGTTGCCATTAACAGCGCCATTGAAGTTGACCTTACCGGCCAGGTATGCAGCGATAGTATTGGCACCCTGCAATACAGCGGCATTGGCGGACAAATGGATTTCATAAGAGGTGCTGCACTAAGCAAAGGGGGTAAACCCATCATAGCATTGACCAGCCGCACCAAGCATGGTATGCCCCGTATAGTTCCTTATTTAAAAGAGGGCGCCGGTGTGGTTACCACCCGTGGTCATGTACACTATGTAGTTACCGAATATGGCGTTGCATATTTATTTGGAAAAAATTTAAGACAGCGTGCAAAACTGCTGATAGATATTGCGCATCCTGATGACCGGGAGGCGCTGACAAAGTATTGCTTTGAAAGGTTTAAGATGTTTGTCTGATTCAATGCCCCCGATCAAACAATGTCAAACTGTTATGTTCCTGAATATCTTCTCTGACCATAACTTTGCGGCAGCATTATACCCGTTCTGAACAGGTATCGCCTCCCTTTCTCCAGCTAAAAGTTACGATGCATTTTCCAGGAGGTAATCCCTGTACTTTTCAACCATTTAAACATTGGCTTATAAAATCCTATATTAGATGTGCCAAAAAAATTAACAGGCAACCATAAACCTAATTATTAAAACCAGAAATCTGTTGATTCACATGCAAGGCAAAACAACAATCCTGTTATTAGTAACAATCCACTGCTTAACCAGCATTGTATTCTCACAACAGAACAATAATGATAGCCTTCGTCAAATACTCGAATCTGGCCAGGTAAAGAAAATGCAGTTTGATCAGTTGTTTAAGATCCAGTCCGAAAACCAAAAACTGCCGAAAGAACTTGCTATTGGATTTTCAGAAGCCCTAATGAACCGCAAAGACCTGATGGCTATTGACAGTTTTAAATGCAAAGCTTATCTGCAGGCAGGAAGCATTTACAGTAAGTACGGAGAGTTTACTAAAGCAGAAAATGTCTTCAATCAATCACTCAGCATCGCACTATCAAATAATTACCAGCCATTGTTAATTTCTATATACAATGCATTTGGTTTATACTATGCTCGTAATAATAAAGACAGCCTGGCCATTGATTATTACACGAGATCCATCAGCACCGCAGAGCAATTAAATGAAACAAAGGAAGTAACAAAGACCTATGTTAATATCACCAGTCTTTTTTTAAAACGAGCCCTGTTGGATAAATGCATTTCCTACGGACTGAACGGGTTACCCATTGCAGAAAAGGGCAATAACTACCGGCCATTGGCTGGCTTGTCTATCAATATCGGTACAGCTTATTACCGCAAGAAAGACTACCCTTCTGCCATCATATATTTCAGGAAAAGTATTAATGCAGCTTCCCGTATCAGGGATCAGGAAAAAATGATCAGTGCGTTTGCCAATCTCTGCAGTGTGTACACCATACTTGATCAAAAAGATTCTGCAACACTATATAGTAATGAAACGGAAACGCTGCTTGACAAAATGGATAGTCCCAATGAACTGGTTCAGTCAAACAGCATCCTTGCCAAATACAATGTTACCTATGGCAATTACAAAAAAGCCATTACATATGCACAAAAAGCATTGGAAATTTCGAAAAGAGCAGGTATAGAAAGCCTGAATGGCCAGGATGCTTACCTTGTTTTATACCAGGCCTATAAAGCATTAAACAACAAGGATAGCGCACTCAGTTCATTTGAAAGATACTGGGCTTTAAATGAACCCCGGCTGCTGCATGAAAAAGATAAAGCCGTGGTGGCTGTTGAACAGCAGTTTCAGCAATTTAAAAAAGAGCATGAAATATCGCTGCTTAAGAAAGATAAAGCCATTGGCGTAACACAAAGAAACAGCGCCATACTTGTTGCCCTGCTGCTGGCCATTGCGGCATTCCTGTTTTATAACCGGTTTCGTATCAAAAAAAGATCATCCGATGCACTTGCTAAAAAAAACCAGGAAATTGAACAGCAGAAAGCGCTCATACAAGTTTCACTTGGAGAGAAAGAGACCTTGCTGAGGGAAATTCATCACCGGGTAAAAAATAATTTACAGATCATCTCCAGCCTGCTTAACATACAAAGTGAACACATCAGCGATGAGCATGTGCTTTCGTCGATCCAGGAAGGGCAAAGCCGTGTAGAAGCGATGAGTTTGATTCACCAGAATTTGTACCAGTCTGAACATATGAACAACGTTGACATCAACAACTACCTGCAGCAACTGGTTGCGTATTTATCCGCTGTATTTTCTGGAGAGCGCAGATCAATACAGGTGAAAGTAGAAACGGCACATTTAAGTTTTGACATTGATACTGCCATACCTCTTGGACTTATCGTAAATGAACTGGTAAGCAATGCTTATAAATATGCCTTTGGCGAGAACAGTGGAGGTCATATCAATATCAGTATACATGCTGTGAATGATGTTGATCATGAATTGAAAGTGGAAGATGACGGCAGGGGATTGCCTGCCGGTTTTGATATGGAGAACAGTAATTCACTGGGATTAAAACTGGTAAAGATCCTGAGCCGGCAGTTGAGAGGAAGTTTTTCCGCAAGTTCCGGTAAGGGTGCAGTATTTTTAGTTAAATTTAAAGACCTCAGGACATACCAGGCAACCTGACCGGCAAAA
The DNA here is from genome assembly GCA_046070545.1 of Ferruginibacter sp. Taxonomy (GTDB): domain Bacteria; phylum Bacteroidota; class Bacteroidia; order Chitinophagales; family Chitinophagaceae; genus Ferruginibacter. The sequence goes on along the minus strand of JBJTMN010000022.1, from coordinate 1,205 downwards.
CAAATATGGTTAAAATTTTAGTAGTAGAAGATGAACTGATCATTGCAGAAGATATTTGCAACATGCTGAAAAAAATAGGCTATGTTGTAATTGGCAATGCCATGGATGCAAATGAAGCCACTGAGATACTGAACAGGGAAAGCACCGACCTGGTGTTGCTGGACATTAATCTATCAGGTAAAAAAGACGGTATTATGTTTGCGGAAGAGATCAATGCCAAATACAAAGTGCCTTTCATTTTCATTACTTCCTATACGGATGGCCCCACCATTGAGAGAGCAAAAAAGGTAGGCCCGGCAAATTATCTGGTAAAACCTTTTAAGCAGGAGCAATTATATACGGCCATTGAAATTGCCCTGTTCAACATAGCAACTCGAAAGAACAATACGATGGAAGCAGAGCAGGCAGAAGGGCTGATCATCAAAGATGCTTTGTTCATAAAAGAAAAGTACAGCTATACAAAAGTTAACCTGGCTGATATCCGCTGGATAAAAGCGGAGGGCAATTACCTTGAACTGCACCTGTCTGACAAAAAAGAACTGATACGTTCTACCCTATCTGCTTTCCTGGAAAAACTCAAACGGGAAAATTTCTTTCGCACACACAAATCCTATGCAGTTAACCTCCGGTATATCAATAAACTTGAGCCTGCAAGAATCTTTATTGGTGACAAGGAAATACCTGTTACAAAATCCTATGCAGATGAACTGATCAAACGTTTGCAGGTAATTTAATCAAAGTTTGTAGCTAACCACCCAGCACCCAACCCGTTTCATCCCAAGCCAGGGCCGTTTCATCACATTATTTTTCATCGGTTCCGATTATTAATTTATTTAAAGGAGAAAATCAAGGCTGCAATGAGTATTCAGTCAGGTACTTCACCCTTTCATCCATCGTATATGATCAGATCTCTTAAAGTGGTAACCTTTATTATTGTTAGTTCTTTTGCTGCACTAACTGCAAAAGCACAAAGTTTTGCTATTAACACATCGGGAGCCACTGCCGATGCCAGTGCTATCCTGGATGTAAGCAGCACCAACAAAGGTGTTTTGATACCACGTATTGCATTAACAGCAGCTAATTCGCCGGCACCATTGGCAGCACCGCTCACATCACTGCTCATTTATAACACGGCAACAGCTGGCATTGCACCCAACAACGTAACGCCTGGGTATTATTACTGGAATGGAGCAGGCTGGTCGAGG
>JBJTMN010000021.1:0-4582 GCA_046070545.1 Ferruginibacter sp. | reverse complement strand
GTTTTTTTTACCGCCAGGTTAAAACGGTTGGTTTAACCGAAAGGGCATCAGCCATTGCCTATAACTTCATCATGGCCATACCACCTTCCTTTTTATTTTTATTTACATTAATACCCAATTTACCATTTATTAAAAAAAGGGAGATCTTTAAACAGCTTTCGCTGCTTATAAAAACCATCATACCAGCCGAAGGTTACAATGGTACCATCATCAGCTTTATAGACAAGACCTTTTTTAAGACACCTGTATTTGGTTTATTATCTTTTGGTTTATTGCTGGCGCTTTTTTTTGCAAGCAACGCCATGATGGGGCTCATGCGTTCCTTCAACAAAAATTATCATGGCTTTGAAAGGCGTGCCGGCCTGCATAACCGCTGGATAGCGATCCGGCTGACCGTACTCATTTTTGGTCTTGTAATGGGTTGCCTGGTAATTCTCATCACACAAGGTGCCGTTTTAAAAGCCTTTGGATTAAGAAGCGGTTTCTGGCTGGAACTCATCGCCTATGTACGTTGGCTGGTCATCATTGCACTTGTATTTTATTCGGTTGCCTTTATTTATAAATATGCACCGGCTGTACAAAAAAAATGGAAACTGGTATCCCCCGGCACCATACTGGCTACTTTCCTGTGCATCATAGCCTCACTCGGGTTCTCTGCATTTGTAAATACCTATGGCAGGTACAATGCCTTGTACGGCTCTATAGGTGCCATCATTGTTTTAATGGCGCTCATCTTCATCAACTCGCTGGTGCTTTTGATCGGTTTTGAGCTGAACGTGAGTATTAAAACATTAAAAGCCTATGCCGAAAAAAGGGATGCCAAAGAAAAACTACAGGCAGCCGAACAAAAAACTACATGAGTGGTTTAGTATTGGATACACTATGCGTTAACTTTAAGAAAAATAAATGATCATGAAAAAGATAATTCTTTGCCTGGTAGCGATTGCTTCCCTTGCAACACTTGCCTTTACTGTGGGTGGCCCGTTACCGATAGGCAGTATGATGCCCAAAGCCGATCTTAAAATGCAGGATATTTCCGGAAAGGAAGTAGCTATGCAGGATGCAAAAAAAGAGAATGGGGTATTGGTCATGTTTAGCTGCAATACATGCCCTTATGTAGTTAAGAACCAGCAACGCACCCTGGCCATCAGCCAGTATGCCACCGAAAATAAAGTTGGTGTCATCATCTTAAACAGTAACGAAGCATTGCGTGCCGATGATGACAGCTATGCTGCCATGCAGGCTTACGCCAAAGAACAGGGTTACAAATGGAACTACGTAGTTGATAAAGGCAACCAGGTTGCCGATGCCTTTGGCGCCAACCGCACACCTGAATGTTTTTTGTTTGATAAGAATTTAAAACTGGTTTATCATGGAGCCATAGATAATAGTCCGGCTGACGAAGCCTCCATTACCCGTGTACATTTAAAAGAAGCCATTAATGAAATGGTTGCGGGTAAAGAAGTTACTGTAAAAGAAAGTAAAAGTGTGGGATGCGCCATTAAAAGGATGAATAGATCAACGAACGGTGGGTTGTAGTTTTAGGTTTGTGGTTACGGATTAAGATCATTAGAAGAGCATTATAAACAGAACCAGTTTGTCAGCGCTTACAAACTGGTTTTTTATTTATACCAATACCTGCAGGAGCCGACTCTTTTTCAACGCCGAAAAGCAGCGGCAGTGCAGGTTCGCTACACACTGAGAGCGGAGGCTGAACTTAAAATTGAAAAGCAGTTAAATAAAGTGTATAGAAATATTTTATTGAGGTTCATTAGAATCAATAGAATGATCTGCCAGTTTTTTATCTTTTCGTGTTATGAAATTATCTTTGGTAAGCGTGATATAATTCCCCTTGCTGTCGTTTTTATACAATTCGAGTGCAACTTCCCCATCCAGGTTTTTGGTGGCATAACCAATGAATTGATTCGCCTTTACCAATTCACCAGTTTTTAATTTGGTTGATCCCATATTGGAGTATGTATAAAAAACGTGCTCATTTTCAATGATCACAATTTTCATATCTTCTATCCTGGCAACAGTACGTACTTTTCCATCGGTTATAGAATAAACAGAACTATCATTTGATTTAAATCTAATAAAATCAGGCATACCTGGTGTTTCTGAATTAGTATTTGGATTTTCTATTCCAACCGCATCATTCATCGGCGCCACATATTTATTCATGGCCGTCCCTTCCAGTGCTGCTTTCAAAGCAGCTTCAAAATCCTCCGGGCTAATCTGGTCTTCCACAAATTTTCTATACCCTGTTTTATTATTCACAATAATAGTAGCCGGAATCGCCCCGCTCCATTTCGCATCAATCATCGGGCAAAAACGGTCGGCATCGGTCTCGTTCAGCCAGGCATGATTGGTCTTGTATTTGTTCTTTTTAATAAATTCAGGCAGCTTTACCGGCACATACGAAGGCAGGTCTAAACTCACCAGCAGCAATTTCACTTTCTGCTTTTTGTATTTATCAGTAAGCCTGATGAAATCAGGTATTTCTGCATTACATGGTTTACAAAATGTGGCCCAAAAACTTACCACGTACACTGTATCATTATTAGCCGAAAAGGACCTTACCACATCTTCTATCTTCCATTTGGCAATAACCTGGCTGTTGGAGGCAGTTACAATTCCTACAATAATCCCCAATATTGCTAATCTTTTAATCATCCTTAAAAATACACAGAAATGCTGAAGCACCACCCTGCCAAACGTTAAAACATCCCCTAAATTAGCTTTTGGCTAATCCCCTGTTTCAGTTTAAATTTGCACCCTGCCAGCTTAAGTGCTGCATAATTCCTAATTTTTAATTCATAATTCTTAATTTCTCATGGCATACGACGTAATAGTACTCGGCAGCGGACCCGGTGGTTATCCTGCAGCAATCAGAGCTAGCCAGCTTGGTAAAAAAGTGGCAATTGTAGAACGGGAAAGCCTCGGTGGCATCTGCCTCAACTGGGGTTGTATACCTACCAAGGCATTACTTAAAAGCGCCCAGGTATACGAATATGCAAAACATGCAGCCAGCTATGGTATCAATGTAGAAAACCCTTCAGCGAATTTTGGCAGCGTTATTACCCGCAGCCGCGGGGTGGCCGATAAAATGAGTAAAGGCATCCAGTTCCTGATGAAGAAGAATAAGATAGATGTGATCATGGGAACCGGTAAATTAATTGCCGCTAACAAACTGGAAATAACGGCTGCTGATGGCACCAAACAGATAGCAGAAGCAAAAAATATCATCATCGCTACCGGAGGCAGAGCCCGTGTATTACCAACCATGCCTATTGATGGTAAAAAAATTGTTGGTTATCGTGAAGCCATGGTTTTGCCTGAGCAACCAAAAAGTATGATCGTTTGCGGAAGCGGGGCAATCGGCAGTGAGTTTGCCTATTTCTACAACAGCATGGGCACCAAGGTTACCATGGTTGAGTTTATGCCAAGACTGGTACCAGTTGAAGATGAAGACATCAGCAAGGAACTGGAAAAGAATTTTAAAAAGCAGGGCATGACCATCATGACCAGTGCCGAGATCACCAAGGTAGATACCAGCGGTGCAGGTGTAAAAGCTACCGTAAAAACTGCAGCAGGCGAACAGGTTATTGAAGCTGATATTTTATTAAGCGCTGTGGGCGTTGTTGCCAATATTGAAAATGTAGGCCTTGAAGCATTGGGCATCAAAACTGATAAAGGAAAGATAATCGTTGATGCAAACGGGCAAACCAATGTGCCGGGCATTTACGCCATCGGCGATTGCACACCCGGCCAGGCGCTTGCACACGTGGCCAGTAAAGAAGGCATTAATGCTGCTGAACATTTAAGCGGCCACCATCCCGAACCAATGGATTACAACAACATTCCCGGCTGTACTTATTGCAGTCCGGAAATTGCCAGTGTTGGCTATACTGAAAAAGCTGCCAAAGATGCCGGTTACGAAATAAAGGTTGGTAAATTCCCCTTTGTTGCCAGCGGTAAAGCAGTGGCAGGCGGTGCCACCGAAGGTTTTGTAAAAGTTATTTACGATGCCAAATACGGCGAATTCTTAGGCTGCCATATTATCGGAGCCGGCGTTACTGACATGATCGCAGAAGCTGTGGTTGCCCGCAAACTGGAAACCACTGCCCACGAAATATTGAATGCCGTTCACCCGCACCCAACCATGAGCGAAGCTTTGAAAGAAGCAACAGCTGTGGCTTATGGAGAGGCTACGGATATATAATCAGAATATCATGGCGAGCCCGTTGAACCATGATTCAGAAAACGAAAACTTAAACCATAATAAAAACATCTGCCACCTGGCAGATGTTTTTATTATGGCCCATGCTTTTGTGCTACTATTAAGCTTCGGTGGCGTAGCACTCTTGTACAGTATAACTTTATTGAGCCTCTATCAAACCGAATTAATTACGAAACAGGTTGAATATTTAATACATGCTCCCGGTATCATACTTTAAAAAATACCGACAATTACCTTCATCTTATGCCTCACAGTTTTTATATTGCTATAAACTTCAGGATGCTTAATTTATATTTTATTATAGCCGCCATAATTATGCTAAACACATCTGCATTTGCC
>JBJTMN010000020.1:0-6051 GCA_046070545.1 Ferruginibacter sp. | reverse complement strand
GTAGAAAGTTTTTTTGGTTTTTTGACGCCGGGTCCTTTTTTGTGTCCGCCACCCGACGAGGTATCCATTTCTGCCATAGTAATTCTTTTAAAATTTTTCCTTAATTATTTTTTTTCAGTCTTTCCTGTTTTATACAGTTCAGATCCGACTGGTACTGTTTCACCTTCGGTTACGATCCTGAATTTAAAAAGTTCATTTGCCTTAAGGGCTTCCTTTACATTTTTAAAAATAGGATACAGGGCTTCGCCATCGCCTTTTATCAGGATCATTTCCTGCAATTTGCGCTGGTCTTCACCCCTGTAAGCATTGGTTACACTTTTGATCCAGTAACTCAGTTCATTATCAGTACTGTCAGTTGGTATACCATCCATCAAATTAGCTGGTATTTCCTGGTTCAGATCCAAAGCAGACTTGAGTTTATTTACAGGCAGCCCTATATATTCGGCTTTTTTCAGCTTCGCAAGCTCCGGGCCTGTAAGCTGAAGTCCCCTGGTCGTATTGAAATCATCGATGATGGCATCCTTCTTGGTCTCATCGCCCAGCATCAAAAACACTTTCCCATCTTTGGTCATGGTTATCAATATCGACTTTTCAGGTGCAGCCGTGCTAGATACCGAAGTGGGTGTTTTAACGGTGAGTACTTCCGGTGGCTTTTGTTTTGTTGCCAATATAAAGAACGACAACAGCAAGAAAGCCACATCACACATCGCCGTCATGTCGATCGTCGTGCTTTTTCTTGGTATTTTAACTTTTGGCATTTCTTAATTTTTTAATGTTACTTTAATGATACAAATCCTGACTTTTTCCATACAATTATTTGTACAGAGAAGAGAAAGTTTGTGTTAAAGTAAAGCCTGACTCATCGATACCATAAGTAATACCATCAATTTTAGTGGTAAAGATATTATAGAAGATGATCGCAAAGGCAGACGTACCAATTCCCAACGCTGTATTGTACAAGGCCTCCGAGATACCTACTGACAACTGTGCTGCAGCACCGGCTCCACCACTATCAGCACCCAGGTTAGAGAACGCCCTGATCATACCCAATACCGTTCCCAACAGTCCCAGCAGGGTTGCAATAGAAGCAATGGTAGAAAGGAATACCAGGTTCTTTTCAAGCATTGGCAATTCAAGAGAAGTGGCTTCTTCTACTTCTTTTTGAATAGACATTACTTTCTGATCGGTAGTTAATTCAGAATTGTTGATCATTTCTTTGTAGCGGTGTAAACCTGCTTTCATAACATTACCAACAGAGCCTTTTTGCTTATCGCACTCAGCCAGGGCAGCGTCTACATTTTTATTAGCCAACTGGTACTGTACTTTGCGGATAAAATCTGCATTGTTACCTGTACCGCTTGCTCTTGCAATGGTCATAAATCTTTCTATAACGAAAGTCAGCATGGTTAAAAATGTACCGATCAGGATTGGTACAATAATACCTCCCAGATACATTTTACTTAATGGTGATTTGGGCCCTTCACGATCTGGCCAGAACCAGCCACCACCTGCTTTTTCAAAATTAGACGGATTACCTAAAGCAAATCTCCAGATTAAATATCCGGCTACCAGACATAAAACAGGAGCCAGTAATGAAATGATGTTGCTTGATTTTTTTGCCTGAACTGAAGTTGTTGGTTTTACAGTTGCTGTAGTCTCTGCCATAAAATTCTAGTTTTTAGTTTTGTAAAATTTTAATTTAAGTTTAATGATTGGTAAAGGACATTATACGATCTTGATTTTTCAGCATTGCAATCTTCCTGTCATTTGCCTGCTTTAAAGCAAGGTGCACAAGTTAAATAATTAATTGAAAGTTACAACTTACAAAAATTTTATTTTATAATTTTTTTTTTACGATGCCAAAATGAATGAATTACATAAAATTTCTCCGCAAACGGTTGAAATTTTAGAAATAAAACAAAGAAACAGTCTTAAATAAAAGAAACATTCAATACTTACTCATACCTCAAGGCAACGATAGGATCCAGTTTTGAAGCCTTGTAGGCCGGGTATAAACCTGCTGCCAAACCAACCAGGGAACATACAAAGACCCCTAGTATTACCCAGCCCCAGGGTACCACAAAGCCAGTCTTTAAGAATATGGAAACCAGGTTGCCAACCAGGATACCTGAAATGATTCCGGCTACTGCTCCCAGCAAACTGATCAAAACGGATTCATATAAGAACTGCGACCTGATCGCATTCCTGGTTCCCCCCAGCGCTTTTATCAACCCTATTTCCTTTGTCCGTTCATTTACTGCAACCAGCATTATATTCATTAAGCAAATAGCGGACCCGATTAGTGTTATCAATGCAATGGCAAGCATTGCATATTGCAAGACCAATGAGGCCGACAGAAAGGTTTGTGCTATACTATCGCTTTTATCAACATAAAAATTAACCTCATCCTTAACATTTAATTTTCTGATAGGTCTGAAAGTTCCCTGTGCTTCGCCAATGGCGGCATCCATCATTTTCTGGTCAGATACCATCACACCAATATTAAATGAAGAACTTTGTGAGGCATACAAACGGCGGATATTATTATAAGAGGTTACAACAATTTTACTGGTGTTAAAAAAAGCACTCGAGCTTTTCTCTTCAAGTACGCCTATTACGCGGTAAGGTGTATGATCAACACTAACCACCCGGTCAATTGCTTTTTCGGGGTTGCCTGGATATAATTTTTGTGCCGTACCGCTTCCCAGCAAACATATACTTCTGCCCGATTCAATTTCCGTTTCTGTAAAATTGCGGCCATAAGCTATAGTGTACCCATTCAGTTCCAGGTAATTTTCGTCGCCTCCTAAAATGGCCACATCGGGGTTTGTTTTTTTCCGGTCGTTGTTACAAACTACATTTCTGGGTCCCATTAATGCCAGCCCAACCTTGGCAGGAAAGTTATAGCGTTCTTTAAAAGCCTTTGCCTCTTCATAAGTAATTACCTTACCCATATTGCTCTTCTTCTCCCGTAAAGCAGATTTGGTTGTTTTGCCGTTGTCACGCTGCCTGCCACCGCCAATACGTATATTTCTGTCTTTATAACGCAGGCTGAAAGAATTGGCTCCCATGGTTGAGAAACTGGTGGTGAGACTGACACTGGCTGCTTTAATAGCTGTCACTATCATGATCAACGCAAAAATGCCCAGGGCAATAATGGCAACAGTTAAACCGGTTCGTAATTTATTACCCGAAATATTACGCCAGGATAAAGCAAGAGTGTCTTTAAAGGTCATGTGGGTTGCGTTATCATATTATATGTCCTAAAGTTAACGACAGAATACGATTAACGACCAAAACTTTTATAAACGGCACTAAATGAATCAGAAATACAGCCAGTTTGTGAGGTATTCAGGAAATAACCCCAAAACAATAATGAGGAAAGATGTTATCACCAGCAGTATTTTAAAAGCCGGGGTTATCTCTTCAGTGAGCAACACATCATCCTTGCTTTCTTTAAAAAATATGGCCTGTATGATACGGAAATAATAATAAGCACTGATGGCGGCACAAAGCACTGCAAAAATCACCAGCCATACCTGGTGGCCGGTTTGTACTGCAGCCATCAGCATATAAAACTTACTCTGGAAACCAGCGGTTGCAGGAATACCCGTTAATGATAAGAGAAAAATTGTAGCAGTAACCCCCAGCAATGGCTGTTGCTTACCCAATCCATTAAAACCATCAATGGTAAAATCCTTCATTTTCACCAGGATGGCAAAAATACCAATGCTGGCAAGGCTGTATGCTGCCGCATATAATACCAGGCCTTCATAGGCCATTTTACTTAACGCGAATAATGAGAACATCATGAACCCTGCCTGCGCAATACTTGAGTAGGCCAGCATGCGTTTTACGCTTTGCTGAAATACGGCAGTGAGGTTTCCAATTAATAAAGTTGCTGCGATCAGCACCACTACCAGTGTTTGCCACTGACGATGCATACTGCCAAAAGCGTTATCAAATAAACGCACAAATGCAAAGAATGCCGCTGCCTTTACAACGGTTGCCATAAACGAAGTAAATACAGTTGGTGCCCCGTCATACACATCCGGCGTCCAGAAATGGAATGGCGCAGCCGATACTTTAAACGACATGGAGATCAGCAATAAAACCAATCCTGCTGCGATCATAGCCGGCATCGGCCCGTTTCCGGAAATGATCAGATGAATATCGAAAGATCCAAGGTCGCCACCGCCATAAAGAAATGCGATCCCTAAAAGCATGATACCGGTAAAGAAAGACCCCATCAGAAAATATTTCAGGGCAGCTTCGTTGCTTTTTAAATTTCGCTTATCGCTGCCTGTCAAAATATATAAAGGAATAGATACGATCTCAATACCAATGAACAGCATCAGCAAGGAGTTGAACGTTGAAATAATGGCAACGCCGCATAACACAAAAAATATCAGGGCAAAGTATTCAGATACATTCTCTCCTACTTTTTCAATGTCACGGCCGTTTAAAAAGAAGTAAAGTAAAGTGCAGGCAAAAGTTACATTAATAAAAGTAAGGTTGAAATTTTTAAACTCCAGCATACCCTTAACATCAACATTAAATAAAGGCATGCCCATATTCATTTCAATACAATTCAATACGAGTATAATTGCCAATCCGGAAATTGCCAGGTATTTAGGTATGCTTTTATTTTTTATAAAAGCACCTGCCAACATCATCACCACTCCCCAGATCGCTGTAAATATTATTGCATTCATACCTCAGTTACGCCACTGGCGTTTTAATTATTTAATTCTTGTTAGTATAGCTGTTACGGTTTCTTTTGTAATATCTAATATTGGTTGCGGATAAACCCCGAAAAAGAAAATGCATACCACCAGCACAGCCAGTATCAGTTTCTGATTCAATGAAATGTCCTGCATATTTCCGGTAATGGAATTCGCCTCTCCATAAAAAACCTTTTGCACCATATTTAACGTATAAACAGCGGCCAGAATAATACTAAGCCCTGCAAATAATGTATACCAGAAATTGAATTTGAACAGGCCGTTAAACATCATGAACTCACCTACGAAAGCGTTGGTCAATGGCAGTGCAATATTTGCCAGTGCTATAACCACCAGGAAGATCGTTAATGCCGGGGCTTTATGCGCTATGCCTCCCAGTTCAGAAATTTTACGGGTGCCGGTTTGCTTTTCTATCAGGTCAACCACTATCCACATACCAACAATGTTGATACCATGACTGAACATCTGTATCATCACTCCCTGCAAGCCGATCTCGGTTTTTGTAAAAATAGCAGCGCACATTAACCCGATATGTGCAATGGACGAATAAGCTACAAAACGTTTCAGGTCATCCTGCCTGATAGCAATTAAACTGGCGTAGATCATGCCGATTACCGAAAGCCCTATTACTATGTTATCAAACTTAGTTACCGCATCGGGGAATACCGGCAATATCCAGCGGATGACTGCAAACACACCCATCTTTACCATGATACCGCTTAAGACCATAGTTGTAGCGGTTGGTGCCTGTTCATAGGCGTCTGGTTGCCAGGTATGAAAAGGGAATACCGGCATTTTAATGGCAAATGCTATGAAGAAAAGCCAGAATATCCAGTTTTTTTCTGCGGGAGTAAGTACTGCTGAATAAATCGCATTCATCGAAAATGAATGTTCTGCAAATGGTGTAGCTGCTGAGTGCTGATACAGGTAGATAATACCTATCAGCATCAATAACGAACCTGCAAAAGTGTATACAAAGAATTTGAACGTAGCTTGTATCCTTCTTTCTCCGCCCCAGCGGCTGCTCAAAAAGTAAGCAGGTATAACAGCCAGTTCCCAAAAGAAATAGAATACCAGAATATCCATTGCTGTAAACACACCCATTAAACCCGACTGGGTCAATAACATCAGTCCGTAAAATGCATTGGCATTCTTATAACTGGTTTTATTGGTAGCAATAAAAATAATAGGAAACGAAATGGCTGTTAGCGCCGTAAGCATGTGCCCCATTCCATCCAGCCCAACTGCAAAATTGCTGCCGAGGTATTTTAGCCAGAAGTAGCTGACATTATTCAGGTAAAAATGT
>JBJTMN010000019.1:0-3269 GCA_046070545.1 Ferruginibacter sp. | reverse complement strand
TCCAAAAAAAGGAGTAAAAATAAGCATGAGCGCCAGGCAGCCCCAAAAACCGGGCTTTCGCTTACTACCTTCAAACCAGGCGTACAGCAAGCTGACTTTTATCCAGAATATTCCACCAGCGATGAAAATAATATGCATGCTCAATTCATCTCCTCCACCCACTTATCCCTGTCATCGGGAGCAAATTTCCAGGGCGCAAAATTGTTTTCGATGTTGCCGAACATTACATTCCATTCCTGTGGAGCGTTACTGTCTTCCATAATAAGGGAGCGGCGCAGTTCTAAAATAATATCAAGCGGGGATATGGAGACAGGGCATTCCTGTACACAGGCATTGCAGGTGGTGCAGGCTCGCAGTTCTTCAACGGTTATATGTGAAAAGAGATTTTTGCTATCGTCTTTAAATTCGCCATTGGCTTTTATGTTCTTGCCTACTGTTTCCAGCCGGTCTCGGGTGTCCATCATTATTTTACGGGGGCTCAGTAATTTGCCCGTCTGGTTGGCAGGGCAGGCGGCAGAGCAGCGGCCACATTCGGTGCAGCTGTAAGCATCCAGTAAATTCTTCCAGCTCAGGTCAAACACATCTTTGGCACCAAACTTCATTGGGGCAGCCTGTTCAGTTGGTGCCAGTTCGGGCTGCATCATGTACTTCACTTCGGTTTGCACACTTACCATATTATCCATTTCGCCCATTGGCTCAAGCCTGGCGTAATACGCATTGGGGAAGGCCAGTAAAATATGTAAGTGTTTGCTGTAAGGCAGGTAATTTAAAAAGGCGAATATGCCAATGATGTGCAGCCACCAGCAGCTACGTTCAATGGTAATTAAAGTTGCCTGCGATAATCCGGTTAATGAAGGGGCGACGATACCGGAGAAAATAAAATTGCCGGTATCATGGTAATGTCCGGCTCCCTGTAATTGCAGGGCACGATCGGTGCTGTTCATGAACAGGAACAGCGACATCAGCACGATCTCGGTTAATAAAATATAATTGGCATCGCTGCGGGGCCATCCATCCAGGTCTTTGCTGATGAAGCGTTTTAGTTTGATGATATTCCTTCTTGCCAAAAACACCACGCATACTGCCAGAACGCCTGCAGCCAGTATTTCAAAGAAGTTGATCAGGAAAGTATAGAATCCTCCCAGGTAGGGAAAGAACAAACGGTGCGTTCCAAGCATACCATCCAGTACGATCTCCAGTACTTCAATATTGATGATGATGAAGCCTGCATAAATGATAAAATGCATTACAGCCACCAGCGGGTTGCGGAACATTTTCTTTTGTCCGAAGGCGAGGAGTAGTAAATTTCTCCAGCGTTTAGAGGGGTTATCGCTCAGGTCTTCATCTTTACCAAGAAAAATATTGCGGCGGATGATGCTGATATTTTTGGCGAAGAGCCAGATGGCGAATCCCGTAAGGGCTATGAAAAGGATCTGTTGTATGATGTGCATCGTTAGAAATTGTGCCGCTAAGATAATTAAATTCTGCCTGCGGCAGAAAGGTTTGCTCTGGATGCATTGATTTACACGAATTGTTTAATGAATGCTGCCTGCAACAGCATGGAGTTTGCCACAGAGGCTCAGAGGCACAGAAACCTGATTTGTGTTTTTTTGTGTTTTCAGTGCCTCTGTGGCAATAAATGTTTGCCGGAGGCAAACCGTGTTTCATTTTCAATTAAATTCGTGTTACAATGGAACAACGAAATCAAATAATGACTGCCGAAGTGGCCAATAAAAAGCTGCGGCGTATGGCTTTGCAGGTGGTTGAGGATAATTATACCGAATCACAACTGATACTGATCGGCATTAAATCGAGCGGATCAGTGATTGCAGCCAAGATAGGACAGTATATACAGGAAGTGTTTACGGGTGAAGTGGTAATTCTGGAACTGAGCATGGATAAAAAGCATCCGTTGAACATCAGCCTGGACTCTGATATTGACCTGAACGACAAGACCATAGTTCTGATAGATGATGTGGCCAACAGCGGAAGAACCATGCTGTATGCCTTAAAACCTTTACTGAACCAGCTTCCTAAAAAAGTACAAACACTGGCATTGGTAGAAAGGACACACAAGAGTTTCCCGGTGGATGTAGATTATGTGGGCTTTAGTGTTTCTACCACATTAGATGAACATATTTTAGTGGAAGTAGCTGATGGGGAAGTAACAGGGGCCTGGTTGAATTAGTTGATTTGGTGATGAACGGACGATGGATCAAAACGCAATTGCTTTTACTTTAAAACTTCCGTTAGAAAATTCCAAAGCAGGCATCGGGATCTTTACAATATTCAGTAACCTGAATGCAAGTTTCAACCCTTTTTTGTTTGTTTTTATTTTGGTAAGGTCAATATCGGGCGAGAGGTACCATTGCCGGTAACGTTTTATATCGGGGCGGTTGAAATTGATATTCCCATTCTTGTCTTTACCAATATTTTCATTGGCACCAAACAAACCCTCCACACCGGTACCCACGGCTATATTAAGCCATGCAGGCCATTTACTTTGCGGGAAAAAAGAACGTACATTGGCGCTAAGCCAGTAAGTCTGCCCGTTGTAATCTTTTAAAAAACGTTCAGCTGTACTTTTACCAAAAATACTGTCGCTCCGTTTATTTAACATAGGATCACCATAAGACTTACGGTGAAAGGAGAATTTGAACTGTATGCGCTGTTCGTTCCAGGCAAGTTCCTGCGCTACCAGCATGCCGCTGCCGGCGAAGTTGGCGCCTATATCTCCCCAGCTCCAGCCCCATTCGGCACTGTAACCATCCAGTACTTCAATTACGGTCTGGTAAAAAGCACCACTCATGCCGCCCAGCCATATTTGCTTTTTTCGGCTGATACCTGTCCATCGCCATAGCTCCATACTGGCCTTACTTTCGGCGTAGGCGCTGTAAGCATGGCCTATCTTGTCAATACCTTTCCATTCGCTGATATCGTTAAATGTATGAAAGCTGGTTTGCGGGTAATCCTTATACCAGGCTGAATAAAGGCCAACCATGGCTGCACTGTAGCCAACGATGTTTGTGGCGGCAACGATCTTTACACGGCGGTTTATTTGTTTATGCGCAGCATCCTGCGGATTGGTTAATCTCTGCCCGACAGGATCGTTCAGGCGGGTGTTCATTGGTGTAAGCTTTATGGATGTATCACTCTGGGCAAAGACGGGAGTGAAAAATAATATGCAGATAAACATGCTTAGTACAGTTTTCACAGTACTGGTGAGGGATGTCAATAAAGTTGATTGATGTACTGCTGTTTGATTCATA
>JBJTMN010000018.1:0-8055 GCA_046070545.1 Ferruginibacter sp. | reverse complement strand
GCCCTCATCTTCCAGCTCCTGTAAATTCTCCACCACCTCAATAGGTGCACCACTGCGGATAGAATAATCGATCAGTTCGTCTTTAGTTGCGGGCCAGGGCGCATCTTCCAAATGTGAGGCAAGTTCCAGTGTCCAAAACATCGTTGTAGGGTTTAATTTTTTGCAAATGTATAAGTTCATTTGGAATAACCAAAAGTGTTTTTTTAACGCCTCATCCGGGATATTATTATTTAACATTGGTTAAACCGGCCATCTTCTTCCTTTTACACTAGAAACTTGCAATAATTACCTATTTTCGAAGCATGTTAAAAGCTTCGGGCATTTATAAGAGGTATGGCCAGCTGGTAGTTTTAAAGGGCGTAGATATCTCAATCAGCAAAGGGGAAATCGTTAGTATCGTTGGATCGTCGGGTGCCGGAAAAAGCACGCTGCTGCACATCCTGGGTACTTTAGATGCAGCAGACAAAGGGACTATTAATTTAAACGGGCAGCAAATAGAGGCGCTGGGAGCCAGGAAATTGGCCGCTTTTCGTAACAGGCATATTGGCTTTGTTTTTCAGTTTCATCATCTTTTGCCCGAGTTTACGGCTTTGGAGAATGTTTGTATTCCAGGCTGGATCGCCGGCTCAAAAAAAGCAGATGTGGTAACAAGAGCCACAGAATTGTTGAAAACTTTAGGTCTTGGTGACCGGCTGGGGAACAAACCTCATCAGCTTTCTGGTGGCGAGCAGCAACGAGTGGCGGTTGCCAGGGCACTCATTAACAATCCGGCAATTGTAATGGCCGATGAGCCAACGGGCAACCTGGATAGTGCCAATGCCAGGGAACTACACCAGTTATTTATCGACCTGAGGAATACATTCAACCAGACATTTCTGATAGTTACTCATAATGAGGAACTTGCTAAAATGAGCGACCGGATATTGATGATGAAAGACGGGTTAATGTGCTGATCAGCTGATGTGATAATTTGCTAATTCACTCAATTTACGATGGCTTTTGCTTTAGGATGGTCCTCATTAGCACATCAGCTAATTATCAGATCAACTAATTAACTCTTGGTTTCCACGGAATATCCTGAATACCTACTAAATGGCCAATATATCTTGCCAGTACCAAAAGATAATCACTCAAACGGTTCAGGTATTTTATAACCAGTGGGTCTACAAACAGGTCATTCTCCATCATATTTACGCAAATACGCTCGGTACGCCTGCACACACAACGTGTAACATGCGCTGTGGAGATGGCAGCATGCCCGCCCGGCAAAATAAATGATTTCATCTCCTCCAGTTCTTCATTCATTTTATCTATTTCATGCTCCAGGAGTGTTATATCAGATTCTTTCAGGTCGGGTATCTTCAGTTTGGGTTCCTTGTCCGGGTCGCAGGCCAGTGATGAGCCGATAGTAAATAAACGGTCCTGTATCTCTTTTAAGATATCTTTTAATGATTGCTGTAAAAGCTGATCAGCCGTCAGGCCAATGAATGAGTTCAGTTCATCAACCGTGCCATAGGCTTCAATGCGGATATTGTTTTTGGGTACTTTAGTTCCTCCAATTAAACTTGTTTTGCCCAGGTCGCCCGTTTTGGTATATATTTTAAATGCCATAGTGCTTCAGTATAAAATGGGTATAAAGTTATCCAAAACAAACCAAGTAGAAATAAGTTTACCCGGAAGTGGCTTTAAGGCTCAAAAAACAAAAAACCGGTTCAACTGAACCGGCTTTTTGGCAACTACCTGACTGTTATGGTAAAACAGCTGTTGCTGTTGCATTTAAAGTCAGCGTTGCATTTATATTTATATGGAGGTTAAGAATATCAATATCCCCGCTGGTTAGTACAACCAGTGTACCCTGTAATTCATATTTACCGTCTGCATTGGTATCCTTATAACTTGCAAAATGTACCTCATAGTCACCAGCTTCTAAAAAATGTAACTGGTAAGCACCACCTGCACCAACTAAAGTACTGCTTACTGCATTGCTGAACTGTATATTACTGGCACCCTGTCCCTGCAGTTCTGTTGTTCTGTTAAAAGTCCCTTTTTTATAAACATAGGCTACTACTTTGCCCGAACCTGAAACCGCATCTGTTAAAGTGCCTGAGATGGTACCGGCATTTGTTTCAGAAACCACACGTACATCATTCTGCAATTCTGCCGTCGTTGCAAAATCATACTGGTCGGCAGGATTCCCTGTTTGCGCCACAATCATTTTGCGTAGGTCAAAATCAGCAACAATTGAATTGGATGCACTGGCCAGCAGAGTGTAATTTTTTGTTACCGTGATCACATTGGAGGTTGTTGTTAATTTGTGTTTTACATTACCGGCAGTTAATACATAACAACCGGGTGCATTGCCTGTAGCATCGGCATCAAAATCAAGCACAAAACTGATGCTGCTGTAGGTTTTACCTTCCAGGTTAAAGTTTCCAATTGTTTTTGTGTTACCGTTTTGATAAGCGGCCAGGTCAACTGTTGTTTTTGTAAATCCCTGTACTGCCTGTCCATCTAACCTGATCTCGGAGATCGTTACAAAGGCACCGGTTACATTTACATCATCCGATGCAGCATCTGTAATTTTTATTGTGGTGGCTGCAGTCCCTGAACCTGAATTAGTGTCATCACTTTTTTTACAGGAAGCAACTGAAAATGCCAGCAGTAAAAAGGCAGGTACTGCAAGCGATAGCCTGTTTTTGAGTTCAATCATTTTCATAAAAGTTTAATTTAATGTTCTTCTGAATAGTTTCTGTTTCTGTTGGCAGAAAGTCAAAACCTGTGCCAGCACTCAATTTTATATTGAATTTTATAAGCGGGATGTAAAATTGTATAACAGGCATCAGCGAGCTTTAATTTAGTGATGCATTGCATGGATGTGTAAAAATGAATGGCCTGACACCAGGAGGTATCAACAAAAGAGGGATTTTAAAACCGGGAAGGAATTTATTTAAGCGGGTACGGTGGCCTTTAATGGATTTGCATTTATTTTATCTGTTTCCACAATGCCATCCCTTAAACGGATAACGCGATGGGCATACAACGATATATCTTCTTCATGTGTAACCAGTATCACGGTATTACCATCAGCATGAATCTTGCCGATGATCTCCATGATCTCGTAGGATGTTTTGGTATCCAGGTTTCCGGTTGGTTCATCGGCCAGTATGATCGAAGGATTATTGATCAATGCACGGGCAATGGCTACGCGTTGTGCCTGACCGCCACTCATTTCATTGGGCTTATGATGGCTTCTGTCTTCCAGCTTAACTTTGGCCAGTACTTCCATAGCTCTTTCCATTCTTTCTTTTTTACCGATGCCACTGTAAACCAGCGGTAGTGCTACATTTTCGGCAGCTGTTAAGCGGGGTAGCAAATTAAACTGTTGAAAAACAAAGCCGATCTCTTTATTTCGAACTTCGGCCAGGTCATTATCGGGCATGCGGCTCACATCTTTGCCATTCAAAACATATTTGCCTGCTGAGGCAGTATCCAAACAGCCAAGAATGTTCATCAGGGTTGATTTACCCGAGCCGCTAGGCCCCATCAGGGCTACATATTCATTTTTAAAAATATCCAGTGTAATGCCTTTTAAAACAGGCAATTCGTTTTTGCCGAGGTAATAACTTTTGCGGATATTTTCCAAATGAATGATTCCTTCCATTTTAATTATTTTATGTTTTGTGTTTGAGGTTTAGGTTGGCTTTCAAAGTCAGATGTCAATTAGTAGAGTGCACAACCCAAAAACCATAACACCAGACTCATGACTTTTTAATGACCTTTGGTACTTTAAAAAAATGTTCGTCATGAACAGCTGCATTCTTCAAACCGTCTTCACGGGGTATGCTTCCTTTTACTTCATCAGCACGCAGCACATTTACATTTCCGCTCATATGCAAAAGCGGTTCAACACCAGTAGTATCCAGCTCATTCAGTTTTTCAACAAACCGGATCATTTTCTGCAGGTCATTTTTAACCGATTCTTTTTCAGAATCATCAAATTTTAGCCTCGCCAGGTTGGCTAATTTGTCAACCAATGCTTCATTTACTTCCATATTACAAATATAGTCCAGTTTGGGGTTTATCCATTTTGGTTATTATTTGAATGGCTTTTAATTTTTCCCGATGCCGGGCTGGCTTTCCAAACCGACTTTTGTTATCTTCGCCGACTGACAATAAAATTTTATGGAAAAGAAAAGAGAGATCGTAATGAGTGGCATACGCCCTACGGGTTTTTTACACCTGGGGAGTTATTTTGGTGCTATTCGTAATTACATAAAAATGCAGAATGAGTTTGACTGTTTTTTTATGGTAGCTGACCTGCATTCATTAACCACGCATCCTGATACAAAAGAACTGAAAGCCAACGTACACCGGGTGCTGGCCGAAAACATTGCCTGCGGGCTTGATCCCGATAAAGTGGCCCTGTATTGCCAGAGCCATGTGCATGAAACAGCTGAACTTTACCTGTATTTGAATATGATGGCTTATAAAGGTGAGTTAGAAAAAACGACCACTTTTAAAGATAAAGTACGTCAAAACCCGGATAATGTGAATGCGGGTTTATTAACCTACCCGGTTTTACAAACCGCTGATATTATTTTACATCGTGCCAAATATGTACCGGTTGGTAAGGACCAGGAGCAGCACCTGGAAATGGCCCGAACCTTTGCAAACCGTTTTAATCACCGATACGGAGAGATCTTTCCGGAGCCGGTTGCATTTAACTACAATCAAAGCCTGGTAAAAGTTCCCAGCCTTGATGGTACCGGAAAAATGAGTAAAAGTGAGAACCAGCTGGCAACCCTGTACCTGGCCGACAGTGATGATATGATCAGGAAAAAAGTGATGAAAGCCAAAACAGATAGTGGCCCCACAGAAAAAAATGCACCCAAACCCGATTATATTGAGAATATATTTCTGCTGATGGGGCTGGTATGTATGCCGGAAACCATTCAGAGATTTGAAGAAGATTATAATAACTGCAGTATCCGCTATGGTGACCTTAAAAAGCAGCTTGCAGAGGATATGGTGAATTTTATTGCCCCGATACGTAATAAAGTAGATGCTATTTTAGCGGATGAGGAGGGCCTGATAAGGATTATGCAGAAAGGGGCTGAAAAGGCAAATAAAAGTGCTGCTGAAACCATGAAACTTGTCAGGGAGGCTATAGGACTAAATTATTTTTAATTTCGGGCGTTTGATTTCAGATTTTGTTTACTTTAGATGCTTCGCATAAATTTTATTAAAGAAACCGTGGGTTGTAAATCCACACTTGAACATGGCAAAAACTAAAAAACCAAAACACATAGCTGTCGCAGGAAATATTGGTGCAGGAAAGACGACGTTAACAGAGATGCTTAGCAAGCATTACAAGTGGATACCCCAGTTTGAAGATGTGGATCACAATCCTTACCTGAATGACTTTTATGAAGATATGCCACGCTGGAGTTTTAACCTGCAGATATTTTTCTTAAACAGCAGGCTTAATCAATTACTGGAAATACACCATGGTACAGAAACGGTGATACAGGACAGGACAATTTATGAAGATGCTAATATTTTTGCACCCAACCTGCATGATATGGGGCTGATGACCAAGCGTGATTTTGACAATTACTATAAGTTTTTTGAAACACTAAAAAGCATGGTGCAGCCACCCGACCTTATCATTTATCTGAAAGCCTCGGTACCAACCCTGGTTGCGCAGATACAAAAACGGGGCAGGGAGTATGAAGAGAACATACGCCTGGATTACCTGAAAAAGCTTAATGAATTCTATAATAACTGGATAGATAATTACAAGGAGGGGCCGCTATTGATCATTGATGCAGATAATAATAAATTTGCAGAAAGGGAAGAAGATTTGGGGAAGATCATAACGAGCATTGATTCAACTTTATTCGGATTGTTTTAAGCATCAGGTATCAAGTCTGGTATCTATGTTTTAATCTATCAACGAATTCTTCATTGCGTAAAAAACCAGTCCTACCGAGTTTTTAACGCCAAATCGCTCCATCAGCCTGTCTTTAATGGCTTCCACGGTTCTTGCGCTGATATCCATTTTGGCGGCAATTTCTGAAGCTGTGAATTCCATACAAACCAGGGTAAGTACTTCTTTTTCGCGGTCGCTTAAAACAACTTCTGAAGTAAGGGTGGGATTGAATTTTTGTTTTGAATAGTTTTTTTTGATAAGTACTTTATTTACAAACGGGTTCAGGTAAAACCCGGTACGCATTACATCCATAATGGCTTTTTTGATCTCTGAAGGGTCAGTACTTTTTAAAAGATAACCCGCTGCGCCGCAGTCCATCAGGTGGCCTACAAAGCGTTCATCTTCATACATAGTAAGAATAATAACACGTATGTTCGGAAAATTTTTGGTAATAAGCTTAGTCGTATCAATCCCGTCTTTTACGGGCATTTTAAGGTCGCATAAAATAACGTCGGGTTCCGACTCGGGTATTTTTGCAAGTAGTTCTTCGCCATTATCCGCTTCCATCACAAATTTGATATTGGAATAACTCCGCATGGAGAGTATTACACCTTTCCTGAAAATTTTATGATCGTCGGCTATGGCAACTTTAATTTCATTCATAAATCTGGGGTATCGTAAAATTACGCAAAAGAAAATTCATTTACGCAATGGTTAATCATATTATTAAAGCTCTGCAAAAACTGTTCCGCAATAGTAAAGCATTATATAGCCGGCTCCCTGGGTATTTCGATGGTTACTTTATAATAGGTTTTACTGGGGTCAATTTCAAAGAAGATCCTTCCTTTTAATACTTTAATCCTGCTGGCAATATTTTTTAATCCCAGGCCAAGAGTGCTGTGATTCAGCTTTTCAAAATCGGCTTGTACGATGCCAATTCCATCGTGATGTATCCTGAAGTACATTTTATTGGCGCTTATATTCTGTGTCAGATGAATGAAGCCGGGGTTACTGTGTTTGAGGATGTTATTCACCAGTTCCTGTATGATCCTGAATACCAGCAACTCCTGTTCTACTTTAAGCCGGATGCGGTAGTCGTGAAAACGGGCGCTTGCATTTAAACTACCGCTGGCGCCAATTTTTTGAAAGAGGTCTGTTGCTGCACTCTCCAGTCCGAAGTTTTTAAGCGTGGGGGGCATCAGGCTATGGCTGATGTTTCGAATCAGCAGAATGGCATCATCCAGTATTTGCTTGGCACTAAAGATACTTTGCAGTTGCTGGGCTTTTTCCTGGTTCACCAGGTTCTCATTCAGGTAAAGCCTGGCAGTTGCCAGCAATGGACCTGCATCATCATGAAGGTCGGCTGCAATACGGTTACGTTCCTCTTCCTGGAAACGGATGGAAGCATTTAATAAGATCTGTTGTTTCTCTTCTTCCAGTTTTTTTAACTGGTTATTGTAACGGATGACTTTGCGCTGATGAAAGATTACAAAACTGATTATAGATATGGCCAAAGTGAGCATACCAAGTGTACCTAGGAGCAGTATAAAAGAACTGCCTGGATTACTAATTTGTATTAATTTAAACATCCTAAAAAATAATAAGTACTAATTTGACTTTGGTATATTAAAATCATCAAAAATAATGTCATGAGTAAGAATACTTGAATCATCAAGATTCATATCAGGTTGCTTTAAAATAATTCCGATAGAAAGTAAAATATTCTTGAAAATAGTAAAGGTGCTATATATTAATGTGTAGTAGTAAAGAAATTCTGCATTTTTGGTGACATTATTTGAATATAAAAAGAGGAAAAAATTACCCGCACAATAGATTGCAAAAGCAACAGCAATCCAAAATACCCTTGTTAAATAAATTGGAATAGGTGTATAGATTTGCACTTTTTCATAAAAAAGAAATAAAATAT
The DNA here is from genome assembly GCA_046070545.1 of Ferruginibacter sp. Taxonomy (GTDB): domain Bacteria; phylum Bacteroidota; class Bacteroidia; order Chitinophagales; family Chitinophagaceae; genus Ferruginibacter. The sequence goes on along the minus strand of JBJTMN010000018.1, from coordinate 196 downwards.
AAATTAAGAAAATGAAACATTCTCCGACTAGAGGTATGTAACTAAAATCTGAGTGGCCTGTAATTAGATAGTCATATATTGAATAAATAACAAATGGAGATATTAAAATTATAATTAATTTTCTAAAATGTTTTTGCTTAATGTTATAATAAAAATATAAAGACATTAAAATAAACTCACAAACTAAAAAAATCCT
>JBJTMN010000017.1:0-4235 GCA_046070545.1 Ferruginibacter sp. | reverse complement strand
CAAGCGGCAAAAAATTATCGGACTGGCCGCTGTGTTTTTCCACATTAAAAGCTGGTTGTCCTTTTGATTCCCAATGATAAATATCTTTGTTGCCATTGTTGGTGATCAGTGGTTTCTTATCGGTATTTAAAAGCTTGTACCTTACTCCCAGCTCCGAGGGAACTTCAACTTCAAAAACAGATTGTTGTACAGACTCTCTGGCAGCCTGTATGGTATACGATGGCAGTCCCAGGATGCCTTTGTATTTAATACTGTAATTGAATTCAACAGTAACCGGGTAAGATGCTGCGTTCACATCAAAAAAAGTATACTTTCCTTCGGGTACCAGTTCATCTCCGTATTTGCCGGCGTTCATTTCCTTTTTTGACCAGGTATTCTTCCTGTTCCCCAACAGGTCATAGATCCTGATTTCGGCATCATCCAGTACATGAAATTTGTCGGAATACTGTACAAAACTCAGGGCAGATTTGGCGCTTTCGTTCAGTACCGTGAATACCTTGTGAACATCATACCAGGCGGTGTTTTTATCTTTTACAGAAAGCTTTATAACCTCTTCCCTGATCACCAGGTCGGCATCTTTTTTTAACGAATCCGGTATGGTTAATGCCGAGTACACGTTCAGCTGTGCATGGGCGCAGCAGGCTATGAGTAATACCAATATGAGAGCAGTACAGTTTTTCATCAGGGTTTATTTTTTCTTCAATGCAATCCTTTCATCCAGGATGGCGTACATTTTTTTAAAAAATTCTTTTACATAGGGATAACCCTCAACATTAAAATCAGGATATAAAAGCTCAAGGGTTAACCTGAATGTAATGACATTACCACTTATCTGCATCATCCGGGTTAATATGATACTGGTATCGGGCATGATCAGCCGGGTGTTCTTTGGCAATTCATTTACAACAAAATCATCCGGCAGATAAAAGGTACCGCTTATCACATAACTTTTAGGAAAGCTGAAATCAATGGCCATCACACGGTCTTCTTCTACAAAGGGATTTTTACCCAGCCCGGTAAACAGGTTGTAAGGAAGCAGAAAATATCCGCCTCCCTGCTGTATGGTACCACTGAAATCCACCACCTGTTCAAATGGCTGTAATTCATCTTCTTCATTTTTAACAGTAAAAGAATCTACCTTAATGGTTATCCCTTCATTATCCTCAATCATTTCCCTGAGTTTATTCTTTTTAAAAGTACTCATGCGGATATTCCTGGAATAACCCGAGTTCTTTAAAGTTGCCTGCCCGTTTATTTTTCCATCAGATTCAACACTGGCTGTAAAAAAAACATTGTTACTGTACTTATCGGTACCATTCACCTGTATCAAATTTTCAACAGATTTATCAATCACCAGGGCATTGGTATTGATCACCTCATACGGTACCAGGTTATAAGGATTGTATTTATCTGCTGCATTCATAACGTATTCCCTTTCACCATCCTTTACATACGCAAGCACCGCATTAAAACTTCTTAAGAAAGGATAAACGGGGTTTACTGCACCATTGTCCTTTGTACTTACCAGCAAAGGCTTTGCGGCTATTCCGGCCTCTTTCAGCAGGTTTATTAAAATGAAATTTATATCAGTGATGTTTGCATTTTTTTTATCCCAGGCGTCTTTGATCCCGTTATCAGAATAAATACCATAACCGCTGTTCCATTGCATATTGTGCTGTACATAATTATAAATTACCCTCATCCTGTCTTCTGTTTTCTCCAATGACCGGGATGTTTTTACAATATCATCAATACCCCGCAGGTTCTTTTTAAGCGCCCCGCCAAAATCCTCATCGTCCTGCAGTTCTGTAATGATCTTGGGCCAGGTAGTTCTTACTTCTTCGTAATAATTGGGAGCATTGATGCTTGACAGCTGAAAATCTATTCTTTGCAGGTAATCGACCTGGCCGGAACTGTATGGTTCATCTTTGAGCCCGGGAATATTCCGCATGATATACCAGGTTCCATCTTTGATGCCACTACTGGGTTTCTTTTCCATTTCCTGGCGTTTTGTTACCAGTAAGGTGAACTGGAAATATTCAGGAATGATCACATTATAAGCGCTGTACCTGACAGGTATGTCTTCCTGAAAGGTCCAGCTGGGTATATAACTGTACGATTTACGCTGCATTTTATACTTATACTCAAAAACAGACCCAGCCTTTACATTGGGTAAAGCAAAGGATACTTCAGAATGATCCTTATCGATCGATTTATCATAAATACCATTGCTTTCCAGTTTTGATTCAACAATTGAACCTTGCGCATCCAGGTTGTAGGAGATGCCGCTGATATTTGAAATCTCTTCGTTCCTGTTTCCGGAATAATAGCGGAATTTTATTTCACTCCTGCTTACAGCACGTTCCTTCAGGATCTTTATCCTTACGCGGTAATTGCTTTCCGATATCCATCCTGTACCCTGGTGATAATTAAAATCAATTTCACCGATATCCAGCAATACTACCGCCTCTGCGCCGGGGTCAAAACTGCAATCCTTCATTTCCAGATCGGATCTATCAATTTTACCGTAGGAAGGAATCTTATCCTGTGCATACAGGAAAATGACTGTAAAAAAAAGGCATAGTGAGAGTCCGGCTTTTTTCATTGCAACGTGATTAAAGGGTTGATTATGAAAATTAATATTTTTATTTTAATTTATGATATAATTTTAAAATATAGCTACAAATAAAAAAGCCATCCCGTTTTGCAGGATGGCCTCAATACAATTCCGTGTAAATATTACCAGGCTTTTTTAGCTACACCGTTCTTAACGGCTTCCAGCGCATTCGCCTCGCTGAGCATGGTAGTCATCTTGTTTCCTTTACCATCATCGCCCTGGGCCATATAGCCGCCACGTGATGTTTTAGTTATTACTGCATTCTGCATTGGAACGTTCTTTTCCTTTGTTTTCATGCAATAGGCTGTTAGCATTTTTGACATTGTAATGAATTTATATGGTTAGTAAATATGGGTTGAAGTAGTAAGCTTCAGGTTACAAGCTACAGAAAATATTGGTTTTGGCAAAAATACAAGGGCTGGTTTAGCTTGAAATCTACTATAAAACAGCTGTTTTTATCCCCACTTTATGATGAGCCCGTCGGGTATAAAACAGGTTAATTAATACAGAAGGGGTCATCCACAACAACTTACCCCCGGCTTAAAAGCCTTAACAGACAATAGTTTAGCATAAGCCTGCCAATATTTGCCCATTATAGCCCCCTACTTTTGACCAGTATTAAAAAAGGGGCTAAAGCCCCTTTAAAATGGTGATAAAATATATTAGAAAATATTTTAAAAATCTTTGTTTTTAGCTTGAAAAAGGCAGTTTTTACACGTCAATCTTAGCATATTTAGCATGTGTTTCTATGAATTCCCTACGTGGCGGAACCTCATCCCCCATCAGCATACTAAACACACGGTCGGCTTCGGCCGAGCTTTCGAGTGTAACCTGTTTTAAGGTACGGGTAGCCGGATTCATAGTGGTTTCCCAGAGTTGCTCGGCATTCATTTCTCCCAAACCTTTATAACGCTGGGTGTTTACACTGTCGTCTTTCCCTTGTCCGTATAGTTTGATCAAAGCCTTACGTTCTTCGTCGTTCCAGGCATAAGCCTGTTCTTTTCCTTTTTTAACCAGGTATAAGGGCGGCTGTGCAATAAATACAAAGCCCTGCTCTACCAGTTCTTTCATGTACCGGAAGATAAAGGTTAAGATCAGCGTGGCAATATGGCTTCCATCCACGTCAGCATCCGTCATGATGATAAGCTTATGGTAACGCAGCTTAGAAAGATCCAACGCCTTGGGATCATCCGGCGTACCGATCTTGACACCCAGTGCAGTGAACATATTGCGTATCTCCTCGTTATCGTAAATTTTATGCTCCATGGCTTTCTCTACGTTCAGTATCTTACCACGTAAAGGAAGTATAGCCTGGTAACTTCTGTCCCTGCCTTGTTTTGCAGTACCACCGGCCGAGTCTCCCTCCACCAGGTACAGTTCACAACGGTGTGGGTCCTTTTCACTGCAATCGGCCAGTTTGCCAGGTAAACCACCACCGGTTAGTACACTTTTGCGCTGTACCATATCACGGGCTTTTTTAGCAGCTGCCCTTGCCTGTGCTGCTAAAATTACTTTTTGGATGATCGTTTTTGCATCCCTCGGGTTTTCCTCCAGGTAAGCTTCCAGTACACGGCTCAGGGTGGTATCCACGATGCCCATTACCTCGCTGTTTCCCAAC
>JBJTMN010000016.1:0-3098 GCA_046070545.1 Ferruginibacter sp. | reverse complement strand
CCTGGCGCAGCGAAGCGGATACAAAGGCGGGCATGCTCAATATCTGGCGGGTGATGAGGGAGTGTATTTACCGCGGCTGCAAAAGTAAATTCTCCTGTCATTATACAGTTCAGCAACGGCGGTGCCCAATTCATTGCGGGCAAGGGAATGCCCAATGATAAACTACAGGGTAATATTTCCGGTGGTGTTTCGGGAGCATTGCATATTCATAATGTAGCCAAGTATTATGGTGTACCGGTTGTTTTACATACCGACCATGCTGCCAAAAAATGGTTGCCCTGGGTAAGCGGACTCATTGATGCCGGCGAACAATTCTACAAGGAAAAAGGACAGCCTTTATATAGTTCTCATATGCTTGACCTGTCAGAAGAACCTATTGAAGAAAACATTGCTACTTCTGTTGAATTTTACAAGCGCATGGCTCCCCTGGGCATGAGTATAGAAATTGAATTAGGTGTTACCGGTGGTGAAGAAGATGGTGTAGATAACAGCGATATTGACAATGCCCGCTTATACACCCAGCCCGAACATGGCCTATGCGTACACCGAATTAAGCAAGGTTGGTAAACTCTTTACCGTAGCAGCTGCTTTCGGTAATGTACATGGTGTTTACAAATCGGGTAATGTGCAACTGACGCCGGTTATTTTAAAGAACAGCCAGGACTATATTACCAAAAACCTGCACACCGGCGAAAAACCTGTTTACTTTGTATTCCATGGTGGCAGCGGATCTCCGCAAAACCAGATCCGGGAAGCTATCAGTTATGGCGCTATTAAAATGAATATATCTCCCTACCTGCAATGGGCTTTCTGGGATGGAATTTTAGAGAACTACAAAAAGAATGAAGCCTATTTACAGGGGCAGCTGGGTAACCCAGAAGGAGATGACAAACCCAATAAGAAATACTACGATCCAAGGGTTTGGTTACGCAAGGGGGAGGAAAGTTTTATCAAGCGATTAGAAGTGGCTTTTGAAGACCTCAATTGTATCAACAGGAATGCATAATGTAGTGCATGTCTGTACCCTGGTATGAAACTGTGAACTCAATAACCGTTAACGATTAACAGAATACTGATGAAGAAAGAAGAAGATTTTGATGCCAACCTGGCTGGTGAAGAAGGAACGGCAGAAGAGAATAAGGCCAATTGGTTTAAGCGGATGAAAAAAGGCATCCTTACATCTACCAAAGATAAAAAAGATGCACCTGAAGGCCTGTGGTCCAAATGCCCCTCGTGCAAATACACCTGTACCGTATCTGAACTGGCCGAAAATAAGTTCGTTTGCCCCAAATGTGAATACCATCACCGCATTGGCAGCCAGGAATATTTTGAGATACTGTTCGATAACAACCATTACACCGAGCTATTTGCCAACATCATTTCCAGGGACTACCTGAATTTTGTGGACCTGAAAGCTTATGGCAAGCGTTTGGAGGAGACCTATGCCAAAACGGGCATTCATGATTCCATTACCGTAGCACATGGCAAGATCAGCGGCAACGACCTGGTGGTTGCATGTATGGATTTTGAATTCATTGGCGGCAGCCTGGGCAGCGTAATGGGCGAAAAGATAAGCCGTGCCTGCGATTACTGCATGGAGCATACTATCCCTTTTATGATCATCAATAAAAGTGGTGGTGCACGTATGATGGAAAGTGCGTTCTCCCTGATGCAGCTGGCCAAAACATCCGGAAAACTATCGCAGCTAAGTGACAGAAAGATACCCTATATATCCCTGTGTACCGATCCTACCTTTGGCGGTACCACTGCATCCTTTGCCATGCTGGGCGATGTTATTTGTGCCGAACCCGATGCCCTTATAGGCTTTGCCGGCCCCCGGGTTATTAAAGAGACCATAAAAAAAGACCTGCCCGAGGGTTTCCAGCGCAGCGAATTTTTACTGGAGCATGGATTTTTAGACTTTATCGTTCACAGGAAGCATCTGAAAGAAAAATTAGGTAACTTGTTGGTTCTGTTTAAAAGTTAAAAACCTACTGCAAGCAAGCAATTTGAGGGCCCGGGGAATCTGCAGTGATAACTATTCATATCATGCTGCTTACAAAGCTTCCCATACCTGTAATTTTCCTGTTACTGCTATCGGGTACCCTGCATGCGCAAACAGCTCCCTGCACATTATTAGGACAAAACCCGCAAACCGCATTTCCTGTATGCGGCACTGCTGTATTTAACCAGGATACAGTACCCTATTGCGGCGGAAGACAGGTTGCCACCCTTTGTGTGGATGATACCTTGTACACCGATAAAAATCCCTACTGGTACAAATTCACCTGTTTTCAAAGTGGTAAGCTTGCTTTTTTTATTACACCGGATACCATTACCGAAGATTACGACTGGCAGATATTTGATGTTACTGGGAAGAATCCCCAGGATGTGTATACCGATACCAGCACGTTCGTGGTATGCAGCTGGTCGGGTGTGCCGGGTGTAACAGGTGCCTGTGAAGATTCAGGAGGCGTATCGCTGGTAGAATGCGAAGGCATGTTCACGAACCGCTTTACCAAAATGCCCGACCTGGTTGCCGGCCATAATTACCTGCTGCTGGTCAGCCATTTCGATAATACGCAATATGGTTACGGACTTTCTTTTGGCGGCCCGGGCAATACAGCCGTTATTACCGACACGGTTCCCCCGCATATGTTCACGGCCAGCCGTTCTTCCTGCGATGGTTCCAGGATACTGGTAAAGCTGAATAAAAGGATGAAATGCAGTTCACTCTCTGCCGATGGGTCCGATTTCAGGATAAGTCCGCCACTGGCAAATATCATCAGCGCTACAGGATATGGCTGCGGCAATGCTTTTGATATGGATTCAGTGCTGCTAACCTTCAATACGCCCCTGCCATTTGGAAATTATAACCTGATCGCAAAGAATGGAAATACAGACGGCAATACCCTGCTGGATCTGTGTGATAACGGCATACCCGTTGACGAAGCCATTCCTTTTACCATCCTGTCTCCGTTTCCCGTTCCATTCGACAGCCTTACCCATAACAAATGCAGTACAGATTCGCTGATACTGGTGTTTGACGACCTGATCCAATGCAGCTCAGTTGCTGCAAACGGGAGCGATTTTTTTGT
>JBJTMN010000015.1:0-2936 GCA_046070545.1 Ferruginibacter sp. | reverse complement strand
AGCGCACATAAAGGAATACACTTTACCCTGCTGCGCCAGCATTTTAAATGCAGGCAAATAGGTTTCCCACAAATCTTTTTTTATCGGCGCAGCATTAAATTCATGGCGTGTTGGCTCGGGTCCGCTATGTACAGCAAAATGTTTGGCAGTGCAAATGGTCTTAAAATAATGGGGATCATTTCCCTGCATACCTTGTACAAATGCAACGCCCATGGTACCCGTGAGATAAGGATCTTCTCCATAAGTTTCATGCCCACGCCCCCAGCGTGGGTCGCGAAAAATATTGATATTCGGTGAATAAAAAGTTAGGCCTTCATACAGGCCGGTTTTTCCTTCCTGCTGAAACTGGTTGTATTTTGCCCTGGCTTCATCACTGATCATTACACCCATTTTGTAAATGGCTTTATCATTAAATGTTGCAGCGAGGCCAATGGGCTGTGGAAAAGAAGTTGCCAGTCCTGCACGGGCAACACCATGCAGGGCTTCATTCCACCAGTTGTAAGCCGGTATTTTCAGGCGCTCAATAGCTGGTGAGGTATTATTTACCTGTGATGCTTTTTCTTCTAATGTCATTCTACCTAGCAAGTCCTGAACACGGGTTTCCAAATCCTGTGCAGGATTCAGATAAGCAGGAGACTGTGCAAATAATCCTGCAGCCGAAAAAAATAGTAAAAAAAGAATAAAACTCTTTTTCAAAATAAATTAGTTTTTAACTTTTAAAACCCACACATGATCGGTTACAGTTTTCAATGCAGCAGGAATTATTATTTCAACGCCCTGTGAAGTTTGTTTCCATACAAGTTGCTTATTGCTCCCCAACATCTGTACTTTATCAGCTTTGGAAAATGGAATCTTTGTAAGTGTAATTTTATCCCCGGGGAAATCAAAAAGAAAAATGTACCTCGTTTTTCCGTCTTTCGATTGGGTGAAACGAATTTTTTCTCCTTCGCTGAAAACTGTAAACATCCTGCTGCTATAGATCGCCTCCCCGTTCATTTTCATCCAGCTCCCGATCTCTTTCAATCGCTGGTAGGCAACCGGATCCAGTTCTCCATCCGTCCCGGGGCCAATATTCAGCAAATAATTGCCACCTTTACTTACAATGTCAACCAGTTTTTCAATGATCTCATTGGCTGGTTTGTACACATCGTTGGGTACATAGCTCCAGCTGGTAGCCATGGTCATGCAGGTTTCCCAGGGATAAGGGAGACCATTATCTGGTATATGTTGTTCGGGTGTAAGATAATTTTGCTGTTCACCAGGTACCGCCCTGTCAACCACTATCAGTTTGGGTTGCTTTGATCTTACTTCTTTTACCAGGCGGGGCATATCAATATCCTGGCTTTGCGGGTTTCGGGTCCATCGGCTTCCTTCATAAGTTTCCATCAGCTCATTCTTAACTTCTTCATCTGTTTTTTTACGCACCCAGCCTCCATCAAGCCACAGAATATCAATTTTTCCATAATCACTTACCAGTTCATTCACCTGGTTATGGGTATAGTCAGTAAATTTTTTCCATTGTTCCGGGTATTTTTGGATAGCGTAGTTGGCATTACGGTCACTTACCGGAAATTGTTTCCACCAGTATGCATCTGAATGCCAGTCGGGTTTTGAGAAATAAGCACCTATCCAGAAATTCTCTTTTCTGAAAGCAGAAAAAATTTCCTTGGTAACATTGGCCCTGGGATTAGCAGAGAAGGGGCAGTTTTTATCCGTGATCTTGTAATCGGTGTACTTACTGTCGAACATGCAAAACCCATCGTGATGTTTGGTAGTGAATACAACATATTTCATCCCGGCTTCTTTGGCTGCAGCAGCCCATTTCTCCGGATCAAATTTGACCGGATTAAAAGTTGTTTTCAGGTTTTCATAAGCTTTTACATAATCACTGTAATTATCAGCCACACCAGGTTTACGGGCGCCTGTAGCCCAGCTCAGATCTTCGGGGCAAATGCTCCAGCTTTCTACAATGCCCCACTGGCTGTAGGTTCCCCAGTGCATCAGTAGTCCAAATTTAAGGTCCTTCCATTCTTCCAGCCGGTGTTGAATGGCAGTGTCAGGATCGGGAAAATAAGCCTGCTGCTGGGCAACTATTTTCTGAACACTGCAGACTAAAAAAAATGTTAACAACAGTACAATTTTTTGCATAATACCGGCTTATTATTTGAAACTAAATATACTGCTGATACCTCATTAAACCCAATTGAATTTAGTGCAGCTTTTGCTTTAATTTTGTAGCACATTAAAACAAAATTTATGGAATACAGGATAGAAAAAGACACCATGGGTGAAGTTAAAGTACCGGTTGACGCATACTATGGCGCACAAACACAACGCAGCATTGATAATTTTAAAATTGCACAGGATATCAACAGGATGCCCAAAGAGATCATCAGGGCATTTGCCTACCTAAAACATGCAGCTGCCATTACCAATTATGAAGCTGGTGTACTTACAAAAAAGAAAGCCGACCTGATTGGCAAAGTGTGTAAAGAAATACTGGATGGAAAACTGGATGCTTATTTTCCGCTGGTGGTTTGGCAAACAGGCAGCGGCACACAAAGTAACATGAACGTGAATGAGGTTATTGCTTACCGCGGACATGTTTTGAACGGAGGTAAACTAAGCGACAAAGAAAAATACCTGCATCCCAATGACGATGTAAATAAAAGCCAGAGCAGTAATGACACCTTCCCCACGGCCATGCATATTGCGGCTTATAAAATTTTGATGGAAACAACCATCCCCGGCATTACCAAACTGCGCAACACGCTGGATAAAAAAGCGAAAGCTTTTATGAAAGTAGTGAAGATTGGTCGCACCCATTTTATGGATGCCACGCCATTAACCGTAGGACAGGAATTCAGTGGCTATGTTTCTCAACTTGACCATGGGTTAAGAGCCATTAAAAACTCGCTGGCACATTTAAGCGAACT
>JBJTMN010000014.1:0-2843 GCA_046070545.1 Ferruginibacter sp. | reverse complement strand
TTTATACCATACATTTTAATTGCTGCTTTCTGTTTACCTGTTGCTGCCAAAGCACAGTTCGAAACATTTAAAGATTCTGTAGTACAGTTGTATGGTATTGTAATGACAGCCGACAGCTTAAAAGGCCTTGAATCCGTGAGTGTGGTTGTAAAGGGCCAGAACCGGGGCACCATCACCAATAACAAAGGGGTTTTCAGCATCGTGGTTTTAAAAGGCGACCAGGTAGTGTTTACCAGTATTGGCTACAAACCCAAAACCATCAGCATTCCTACAAACCTGGAAGGTAACCAGCACAGCGTAATTCAGTTAATGACCACAGATACGGTGTACTTACCTGCTACCATCATCAAAGCCAGGCCCACCCGTGCACAGTTTGAGCGTGACTTCCTGAATACCGAAGTACCAGACGATTATATCACCATTGCCCGAAAAAATAATAGTGAAGCTACACGCCGTATTCTGGTAGCCAATCTCCCGACAGACGGAAGAGAGAACAGCAGTAATTATTTAAGGCAAACAGCCAACAAGGCTTATTACACAGGCCAGGCTCCTCCCATGAACATCTTCAATCCGTTTGCCTGGGCCGAATTTATCAAGGCCTGGAAAAGGGGAGATTTCAAGAGTAAGAAGTAAAACCCCTCCGCCTCCGTCGTCAGCTGGCGGAGAAACTAAATGCATGCAATCTTCTTTTCATTTTGTTTCTTTGTTATTACAAAGATTTCAGGCTTATGACATACGCTTCGGTCAATTCCCCCTCCGGGGGGTCAGGGGGTGAGAAGTTTTTCCTCATCGGTTTTATGGGCAGCGGTAAAACATACTGGGGTAAAATATGGGCACAAGAAAACAACCTGAATTTTTACGACCTGGATGAAATGGTTGAAAATAAAGAAGGCCGCTCTATTGCTGCCATCTTTGAAAAAGAAGGAGAAAGCTATTTCAGAAAAATTGAAACAGAATTGTTACATAGTTTTTCTGATAAGGACAATTGTATCATTTCCTGCGGCGGCGGCACCGCCTGTTTTCATGATAATATGGTTTGGATGAATGAACACGGAACAACGGTTTATCTTGCAGCATCACCAACCTATATTTTATCGAGGGTGAAAGAAGAAAAAGATAAACGCCCGTTGATCAATAAAATGAATGAAGCAGAGTTGCTTTTTTTTATAGAACAAAAACTAAATGAAAGAGAGCCCTTTTATAACCAGGCTAAACTAATTTTGCCGGTAGATGAATTACAGGCAGGCAGCCTGTCAATGACTAATAGTTAACCATTTTATGCATAAAGGATTTATAAAAACCGCAGCTCTGTCAGGAGCTTTGTCAGTAGCCCTGGGCGCTTTTGCAGCACATGGGTTGAAAAAAATATTTACAGCCGATAACCTGCAGGTTTTTGAAACCGCAGTGCGTTACCAGTTCTACCATGTATTTGCTTTATTGGCTGTGGGGATATTATATGCTGCATTTCCGGGTAAACTGATGGTTTGGGCAGGAAAGCTTTTCATTACCGGTATTGTACTTTTCTCAGGGTCACTGTATGTATTGTGTTATGTAAAATACAGCGAATTGCCATTGAACTGGATTGGCGCCATTACGCCCTTTGGCGGTGTGTGTTTTATTGCAGGATGGGCATTGCTTTTTGCTGCAGTATTAAAACGAAATTAGAATTGCCTTACCTTTCTGTGCATGGTAATTAAAGTACCATTATTATTTTCAATAGTAAAGTCAACCTCAATATCGGACATGCGCTTTTTCATGTTCTTAAGACCATTTCCGAACTGTCTTAATTTATCCAGGTCAATACCCTTGCCGTTGTCTTGGATGTACAGTGTTAAGCCATCCTCAACCCTTACCAGTTTTATGTGTACGGCTGTTGCCTGTGCATGTTTCAGTATATTGTTCAATGCTTCTTTTACCACCAGGAAAACATTTCTCCTGATCTCGCCTATAACTTCAATGTTGGGTAGTTTTTCAGGGATATCTATTTTGCAGGTAATGCCGGTATCTTCAAAATATTCCAGTGCATAACTACGGATGTAGGCGATCATGTTTCCCAATGAATCGTTACTGCTGCTCATACTCCAGATGATCGCATTCATCTTGCCCAGTAATTCATTGGCTGATGAGGAGATTTTTTCTATTTCCGGGATGGGGTTATTTACCAGTTTGCTTTTTGCCAGTTCGCTGTAAAGCCTGATGGTGGTCATACCGGCGCCCAGGTCATCGTGCATATCGGCACTGATCCTGTTTCTTTCGGCCTGCTGGGCCTTCATTACAGCCAGCTGGGTTTCAAACTCCTTCTTTTCTGCTTCCAGTTTCAGCGCTTCCTGCACTTTGATCTCCTTGATCAGTTCTCTCCTGTTCTTATACGTCAGGCCCAACAGGAAAAAGATCAGCTCCAATACAATTCCTGTGTTATAATAAAAAAGACCTGTAAGAAAGATCTGGGTCTGTTTAATATTCAATATCGTGATCACAAATGAAATGGAAGAGAATATTACCAGCATGGCATTACCTGCTGCCAGGTAATTAAACAACCTGTCATTTCGTTTCAGGGCCAGGTATATGAAAGCTACCCCCAGCAGCAGGAATAAGATCTTGATGATGCTTTCCAGGTAGAACTGTGGTAAAAAAGTATCAGTAAAAAAATTAAGGAACGTGAATACGCCCAGCAGCAGCATGATGAACCGCTCACTAAATCGTAAGATACGGTCCAGCAACGCATAGTTATCCCTGGTGCCCAGGAACCTCCTGGCAAAGGAAATATAGAAAACGGTACCGGTAACCAGCAGGAAAAAATCAAAATAGGAGTAATAAAAATTGTTGAACGGGTTTGTTAACCG
>JBJTMN010000013.1:0-3893 GCA_046070545.1 Ferruginibacter sp. | reverse complement strand
GAATGGTCATAAAAACGTTCATCTTCTGTGGCGATCAATGCGTTTATTACATTGGGAGATATCTCATTATATTTAACCTCACTCCTGTTCTCAGAATAATACTTACCCATCAAAACGCCATCACTTGAATAGATCTCGCTTGCCAGGTCGGCTTCGGGATTTTGTATCTCTTCCAATGAAGGCATTTTACCAAACAAACCAAAATTTGCACCTGTAAACAGCAGGATCAACAGCAGCAAGCCGCCTAAAAATACCCGCCATAAAATTTTAACTGAACGCTTCATGTATGAAAATTTGAAAATAATACCTACCAGGAATTTACAGCTGATTATCCATGCAGAAATATGCTGAAGAAGCCGTGGTGGAACATATGCCGGTTATTCAAAGGAAACTGGACTGGATTATGAAAAATAGCGGAAAGAGGATGTGGAAAGGACATGAGAATGTTATTGAAGCTGCATTTAAATATACCGACCGGTGGAAGAGTATGAAAGAGGATGGTATTTCGGAAGATGAAATAAAAAAGACTTTTTACATCCCGGTAAAAATGAAAGTATTTGCCTGGAATGCAAAAAGAGAAAAGGATACTGTATTAACCCCATTCGATTCCATCAGGTATCACAAACAGATATTGCAAACCAATTTTGCAGCAATGGACCCACATACCGGTGAAGTAAAATGCTGGATAGGCGGTATTGACTATAAATGGTTCAAGTATGATCATGTTACGCAGATGAGGCAGGTGGGGTCTACCTTTAAACCCTTTATTTATACTTTAGCAGTTGATGAAGCAGGCTATACCCCCGAAACAGTGGTACCTGGCGGTTGCCTTACTTTAGGTGGCAAAACGATCTGCGGCGGTGCTGGCACGTTATCTTATTGCCTGGCACAATCAAAAAATATTGCTGCCTGGCGCTTAATAGGACAAATAGGTGTAAAAAGGACCATTGAGTTTGTACAAAGCTGTGGTATTAAAACAAAAATCCCTCCTTACTACTCTATTGGCCTTGGCGCTGCTGAAATTCCTTTAATGGAAATGATGCAGGGTTACACGATGTTCCCGAACAAAGGGCTAAATACAGAACCTATCTTTATGACCAGGATAGAAGATAAAAGTGGCAATACACTGGATGAATTCAGTACTACTACCAAACAGGTAATATCCGAAACAGATGCCTTTACGATGGTAACCCTGATGAAAGGTGTGATAAAAACAGGTACGGCCAGGCGCTTGAACAGCTATAATATACCGGTAGAAAAAGCAGGTAAAACCGGTACCACCAACGATAACGCTGATGGATGGTTTATTGGGTACACTCCTGAATTAATGGCCGGTACCTGGGTAGGTTGCGATGATCCTTTTATACAGATATATTCAGGAACTGCAGGAGGTGCTGAAATGTCGGCGCCAGGCTGGGGTATTTTTATGAGTAAGGTATATGCCGATAAGAAATTATCGTATGGGCAGGTCAAAGAGTTTGAAAAACCGGTTGAGCTCAGTAATGATCCTATTTATGCAGATCCTACTTATTTTGACAAGATTTCCCTGCAGGGTGACAGTACTATTGATGAAGGTAATCCGGATGCAAATGAATTTTTTAATACCCCGGTACCACCTGATAACCAACCAATAGAAAAAATCGGAATCGAAAGTGAAATACCTAAAACTGCAGATACTGTGAAAAGCAAAAAGGGTGATGAGAAAAAAGCAGAAGAGAAAAAAATGGTCGCTCCGGCTTTAAAACCAGCAGATGAAAAAGGCAACAAAAAAGCCGATAAAGCTAAACCCAATAACGATTATTAATTTCTATTGAGCAGAGTCATTTAAAAATGACTCTGCTCAATTAATTACTCTACTATTTTTTCTATCCGTATCATTTTACCTTCATCATTTATTCCTTCCAGTACCAGTCTCATTTTTTTGGTAAAATCATTATTGTAAAAAATGATGGGCACTTTCATGTTTGCTTTATCGGTTAAAATATTAGGCATCCATAGCAGAGTTATACGGGCATCAGTTCCCCCGGTTTTGTTAGTTTCGGAATAATCAGGCGAATAGAATTCTTTGATGGGAGAATATCCGGCAACTTTAACCAAGCCAAGATCTTTTTCAGTTGGCCGACGGTCAATCAGGTCATCTCCTTTTCTTGTGTACACAGACAAGGCAGGCATCAGGCCTGACCCTCCCTGCTCGGGGCCACTCCCCAGGTAATATGGAATTAATTTGATGTAAGCTACCTGGGATATGCTTAAATTTTCAAGATCACTGTAAGTCATTTCATGTTCATCAATATATACAAGCACAGCTTTACTATTATAGGTTATTGACCTTCCGGAAGCAAGGTTAAAATTCCCTATGATCAAATTAGGCATCGCAGTTCGTAAATAACTATAAAAATCTGTTTTTGTCCACGCTTTTTCATCATGCAAAACATCTGCGGCGTACCCCGTAGCTCCACCTGTAAACCCACCACTTGCATATTTCTCATCCATTTTTACCAGGGGGTCATTTTGCCATTTGCGGCTTCGCCCTGTTTTTACTACTACACTGTTCAGGGTCTTTTCATCATTAAACTTCTTAATGCCGTTGTTAGCCACATAATATTGAAATAAAGATACTTCCGGCTGCTGTCCTGCTCCTGATGTATCCGGGCACAAATAGTTTTGATAGTTGCCAAGACTGGTAAGTATCGGATAAGTAAAATTAAATTTACCAAACGCTATCTGGTTGTTATTAATCTTGTTCTTATTGAATGAAAAATAAATACGTGCGGTGTCGTAAAAAAACAGTCCGGTTTGTTTTAATATCCCCTCTTTGCCTGGTAACATTGAATAAAATGTACTGGTACTATCTGCAGTTTTAACGATCAGGTTTACCCTTTCTTCCTTTTCAATTTTTTGCATCAGGTCTTTACTAATCTGCCCGTAAACACCCAGGTAATTATCGGCCGGCATTTTTATTACAGGCATCCGGTTCACCATCATATCTGCCCAGTTGTACCTGCGCCAGCCATTGGTAAGCATTACCAGGTCAAGTTTGTTTCTCAGCGAAGCATCACTGCTGCTGGTAAAATAATATGCCGGGTTGTGTACATAGCCTTTAATATCTCCCTTTAACAACAGGTCGCTAAGTATTGTATTTTCAGAAACCTCATTATTCATATCAGCATCTGTAATACTAAGCGACATATTTGCAGGAATGGTATCGGCTACTATTATCTCCAGTGTATTTTTGCCTCTTTTTTGAGTGCTTACCTCTTTGGTATTTACCATTGCATTAATGGTAAAATTATTATTGTTTATGAATGCAACCCGTTCAGCAACCGGTTGCCAGTTTGCATCAAAAACAGTCAGTTGCATAACACCTGCAGGCAAAGTAGTGATGGGAACCATTCCTGTATATGGTTCAGATGCCGCAATTTTTAAATGCACCCTGTAAAATACCTTTTGGTACATGTACATTAATACATGTAATGAATCGTTACCGGTCTTGTTGAACAGGTTAAAATACAAACGGTCTTTTTGTACTGTTAGTTTTAAAGATACACCGGTTGCTTTCGGATCGGGAAGCCAGGTTTGTTGTTTCACTCCATGATTGTCATACCATTCGGCATAATATTTATTACCGGGCTGCATGTCTATATCAAACCTGCCCATCCCGTCATGTTCAGAAACAAGGGGCATTACCGTTTCACCGGTTTCCTGCTTCTTTATTACGCCATTTATCAAAAACGGCAGGCCGTTATTAAAGTTTGCTTTATAAGCTACCGTATTAACTGTGCCAGCTATCATATCACCACCTTCGGGAAAAAATGTGAGGCTGACCGATCTGGGGGGCGCCGAATTGGTGACCTGTTCTTTTGTACTGATTATTTTAATAGGCTGGCTATACA
>JBJTMN010000012.1:0-3969 GCA_046070545.1 Ferruginibacter sp. | reverse complement strand
GATAAGGGTGCCCCTTTTTAAAACCGAATCTTTCCTGTTCAGATTAGTAGTAACCGCCATGGTATCATTCCAGCATTTCAGAAGCAACGGAAAGGATGGAATTCTTTTACCATCGGCCCAGTTGTTGTAAGCTTTACTCCTGCTGAAGCTGGTATGGCCGCAATGTATCTTATCAGTTAGCGGGGCCACGATCTTCCACCCAAACTGCTGCTCGGTCATACTGTCTTTTATATCGCCATAGTATTTATCAAAGTACATATTCATGCTGTCTTTGGGCATGTACCAGTAAAGCGAAGGGTGTTTTTTTTCCAGGATATTCCGCAGCAATGAAAAATCCTGTTGTAACTGTTGGGCAGAATATTTCTTGTTAGGATTGTAATTTTTATATGAAGATGCACAGGAGCACAAAAGCAGCACACATAAAAAGACCAGGATGTTTTTTAAAGTTTCCATTTTTATCTGCTGAGATGATTGCAGCATTTCTCAACATGGTGTAGGTTTCTGTTTATCTACTTCAAATGATTCCAGCCTTGTGCTACCAGTTCATGCTTGTTTCCGCCGCGGGTAATAAAAGTCTTTCCCTGGTCAGCTTCTGTAATATAGCCAATAATACTCAGGCCGTTATTCTTTGCAATCTTTTCGTGATCCGCCTGCGAGATGGTAAATAATAACTCATAATCTTCGCCGCCACTGAGTGCACAGGCTGTTGGGTCAAGCTCCAGTTTGTAAGCAAAATCTTTACTGTCTTCATTCAACGGCAGTTTATCTTCATATAAAACACATCCCACATTGCTTTGCTTGCAAATGTGCAACATCTCGCTGCTTAAGCCATCGCTGATGTCCATCATGCTGGTAGGTACGATCTTGTGTTCCGCAAAATAATCGATCACGTCTTTCCTGGCTTCGGGTTTTAATAACCGGCCAACAATATATGCCCGGTTCTCCAGGTCTGGCTGGGCACCGGTTTGTTCAAATATCTTTTTTTCTCTTTCTAATATGGTTAATCCTAAAAACGCCCCTCCCAGGTCGCCACTTACACAAACCAGGTCGTTCACTTTCGCCCCGTCTCTTTTCACGTAAGTATCGGGGGCCACTTCGCCAATGGCAGTAATGCTTATGACAAAACCACGTTGCGATGTGGTAGTATCTCCTCCAACAAGATCCACATCGTACTTATCACAGGCGGCATACACACCCTCATAAAATTCATCTAACGCTTCTACGCTAAACTTATTACTGATGGCGATGCTTAAAAGGATCTGTGTAGGCGTGGCATTCATGGCATAAATATCACTGATATTAACGATCACCGATTTATAACCCAAATGTTTCAATGGAGTATACATCAGATCAAAGTGAATGCCTTCAACCAGCAGATCGGTACTGATAACAGTTTGCCTGCCGAAATGATCTATAACAGCGCCATCATCACCCACGCTTAAAATGGTGGATGCGTTTTTTGTTTCGTTATTGCGGGTAAGATGGTCTATTAAACCAAATTCACCGAGAGAAGATATTTCCGTTCTTTCCATGTTTGTAAGTTTCAAATCTACAATTGCTTTCTGTTATGAATTACTTCAATCAGCTCATCATGTATTAATCCGTTTGTTGCAACGATCTTTTTTTGATAAGGAGAATATTTATCACCATTCATATCAGTTACCCTGCCCCCCGCTTCTTCAACTATCAAATAGCCTGCGGCAGAATCCCAGGCGCTGAGGCTGTGTTCAAAAAAACCATCAAACCTGCCGGCTGCTACCCAACAGAGGTCAATGGCCGCACTACCCAGTCTGCGAACCGGTATCCCTTTTCGTACCAGGCGCTCGAACACCTGCAGCGGCCCGTTTTCCATATCCAGGTATGTATAAGGGAAACCTGTTACCAGGCAACTGTGCAATACTTCAGTCTTTTTACTGACATGTATTTTTTTATCATTCAGCGATGCACCGAAACCTTTTTGTGCAAAGAATAATTCATCAATGAAAGGGTTATAAACAGCACCCAGGATCATTTCGCCGTTTTGTTCAACCCCAATGCTGACACAACAAATGGGAATTCCGCTGGCAAAATTAATGGTACCATCAATAGGATCAATGATCCATTTGGTATTACTACCGGTTGCCATTTCGCCCACTTCTTCGCTTAAAATAAAATGATCGGGATGATCGGCTTTTATCACTTCTATGATCGCCTTCTCTGCTGCATGATCGGCCTCGGTAACCCAGTTATTTATCCCCTCCTTGTTGCTGATCTTCAGATCTTCGTTGTTAAAATAATATCTTAACTGATTTGCACCTGCTTCTACAGCATTTAATAAGGTTGTTTTCAACATACCGCAAAGATAAACTTCGATTTCGGAATTCGGATTTATGATTTTAGATTTGGCTATGCAAAAGAACCTTAAACGTAAAGAGTTTTTAAAAATCACTTTCTTTGCCAACCTGGGATTAATTGCAAAACCAATCCAGGCATTTTCGGGTCACTTCGCAAAATATTCCTTCCCCATTTCAAATGACAACGTAATCTATTTTAAAAAAGGAGATGCTGTTTATGAAAAACTGAGAAAGGGTTTTAATAAACGCATCGAAAAATTTCCTTTGATCATTGCTTTGTGCAAAAACACAACAGGTGTGGCCGAAGCTGTAAAGTATGCCCGGCAATACAATTTACCGGTTGCCGTTAAAAGCGGTGGCCATTGTATGGAAGGGTTGTCCGGGAATGATGGAGGAATGGTGATCAATCTTTCTTCATTAAATACCATTGAATGGATAGACAAGAATACTATTAAAGCTGGCCCCGGTTGTACCCTGTCATCTATTTATGATGCTGTTTTGCCGAAAGGTAAAATCCTTCCCGGGGGATCCTGTGCAGGGGTAGGCATTGGCGGACTTACATTGGGTGGTGGCTATGGCTTGCTTGGCAGAAAATTCGGACTAACCTGCGACAGCCTGCAGGAAATAACCATGGTTGACGGGTCGGGTAATACCAGGAGTTCAGCAAATGACCCGGAATTACTCTGGGCCTGCAGGGGGGGCGGGAATGGGAATTTTGGAGTCATCACCGAAATGAAATTCAGGCTGAGTAAGGCACCGGCTTCCCTGCAGAGTTATCGGTTTAAATCCTATAAGGTTGATACAATAAAAGTAAAAACGGTTTTGCAAAAATGGTTTGAGGTTACTTCAAATATGCCAACAGGCTGTTTTTCTGCATTTGTGCTGAATGGCAAAACAATCTATATATTATTAACCAATGCAGAACATCACAGTACCGGAGTGCAAAAAATTATTGATGCGCTATCCGGATTAACTGAAAGGACAACAAAAACAACAGCACAAAAAATAACTACTGCATTAAAAGTATTTTATGGCAGAAGAGAACCTTTGTATTTTAAAAATGCATCGGCCGGCCTGTATAAAAATTTTACAGAAATTGAAAAATGCATAGATAAGGTAATTGATACCGTACTTGCAACACCAGGTATGATCTACCAGGTTAACACGTTGGGAGGAAATATTCAAAAGGAAGAATTTGAAAAGGTTTCATCTTTTCCGCACAGGGCATTTACTTATTTTTCAGAACTGCAAACCTATTGGGATACACCTAAACAGGAAACAAAGCTGTTGGATAAATTTCAGCTGGTGCAGACCATATTCAGTGAAAATGGAATAAAGGCTCAATACAGAAATTACCCGGATATTAATTTTATAAACTGGGAGGAGAAATATTATGGTTCGAATTACAGCAGATTGCAGCAGGTTAAAAGAAAATACGACCCCGATAACCTGTTGCGTAATGAACAAAGTATCAGGATAAAATAATACAAACAAGCAATTGCAATTATCGGTCATCATAGTAAACTACAATGTAAAATATTTTCTAGAGCAATGCTTATGCAGTGTTATAAAAGCTTGTGCAAATATTGAAGCAGAAATTTTTGTAGTAGATAATAATTCAACAGATGGTAGTGAA
>JBJTMN010000011.1:0-4259 GCA_046070545.1 Ferruginibacter sp. | reverse complement strand
TGGAAATAAGGAATAAGAAAGTAAAAATAAGGAATAAGGAAGTTTTTGCAGCGTTTAACTATTTGCTTTATTCTTTTTGGCTGTTTCAATGCTTTTGAGGAAAATGGCCATCAACTCGTTACACTCTTTCAAAGCAATTGAGTTTTTTCATCTGATAACAAGGGCTTTTCAATTATGATTCGCAAATTAAACCTGGTTTCACGTATTTCCTTTAAAACCAATTTCATTGTATGTATAAAATCTGAGGGTGATTCTGCACCCTGGGCTTCTCGTAAATTAATGCAGGTGCTGTACAACTTTTTGATAATTGATATCCCAGATTCTGGCCGGTTTTTGAATCAGGCAGCAAATCACAAAAACCTAAACATAAGCAGGCGAATTTTACCAATCTGTCTTCTAGGTCATATCTCTTATTCATGAATAAAAAAATACTGCCTAAACAGTGGGCTACCCACTTTCTTATTCTACATTCCTTATTGCTTATTTAAACTGCCACCGGAGCTTTAATGGCAGGATGTGATTCGTAATTCAACAATTCAAAATCTTCAAATGTAAAATCAAAAATATCTTTAACATCAGGATTGATCTTCATCTGCGGCAAAGGAAAAGGCGTTCTGGTCAATTGCAGTTCGGCCTGCTCAAAATGGTTTTTATACAAATGAACATCGCCGAAAGAATGTACAAACTCACCTGGTTGCAGGCCACAGACCTGGGCGATCATCATGGTTAATAAAGCATAAGAAGCTATATTAAAGGGAACTCCCAAAAACACATCTGCACTCCTCTGGTAAAGCTGGCAACTCAGTTTTCCGTTTGCAACATAGAATTGAAATAAACAATGACAGGGCATCAGTTTCATCTTTGGCAGGTCGGCCACATTCCATGCACTGATGATCATACGCCGGCTATCCGGGTTTGTTTTAATGGTATGTATCAGTTCCTTTACCTGGTCAACCTCTACCCCATCGGCACCCTGCCAGCTGCGCCATTGCTTACCGTAAACCGGGCCAAGGTCACCGTTCTCATCAGCCCATTCGTCCCATATTTTTACATTATGTTCCTTTAAATAACCAATATTGGTATCGCCTTCTAAAAACCAGAGCAACTCATAAATAATACTTTTAAGATGGCATTTTTTGGTGGTCACCAACGGAAATCCGTCTGCCAGGTTAAAACGCATCTGGTAACCAAAAACACTACGGGTGCCGGTACCGGTGCGGTCACTTTTATCGGCGCCGGTATCAATGATATGTTTAACTAAATCGAGATATTGTTGCATAGCTGCAAAGTAAGCGAAAAGTTGAAAGTTGAAAGTTGAAAGTTATTAAGAGTGTGCAGAAGCAAACCTGCCAGGTTAAATCTTACCAGAAAATCTCTTTCGCAGAAGCATGGGATTCACTCATACATTCAATAAGAATGACACATTTTACTGAACGATTATTTTAGCTGTCTTTAAACCTTTATCTGTATTTAACTGAACGATATAGGTTCCTTTGGTAAAAATTACCGGAAGCTTCACCTGTACCTGGCCATCTTTACGTACCACACTGCTTACGCTTACTTCTTTTCCATCGGCAGCAAACATTTTAAAGCCGTTCAACTGGTAATTCTTTACCTGGATAAAAAACTCGTTGTTCGTTACGGGATCGGGGTATACTTTATAAGAAGCAGATAGGTCTGCGGGCATTATATCCATAGATGCCACGGCAAACTGGTTAAAGACTTTTACATTATTCCTTATGGCAAAACCACCGGAAACTGTTCTGCCAATACTTCCATCGGCTGGCAGGCTGCTACCTGCAGGTACGGTCCAGTCCGTAGCGGTGCGGTTTAATACTCCAAAGCGGTTATCCCATAGGCCCGGAAAATCTGAAACGGATAATTTAAGATCATAACTACCCGAAACAGGTTTTGCATCCGGGATGATGGTCCACATACCAGCTGCATTAACCGCTTTATATTTCATTTCGTTCTCTGTTGCATTCACATTCCAACCCTGTGGCCTGGCAAATGATACATTTACATATTGTACACCAGTTAGCGGATTTTTACTGAGGTTATCCATTTCGCAAACCCTTACCCTGCTGGCGTCACCAACAGGGAATACATAATTATTAACATGGGCAGTAGAAATATACTGCCTTAGATTTCCATTGATCCAGGATTTTGAGAACCCGTTGTTATCAGCATCGGAACTAAACCAGCTGCTTTGAGATGCTGCTGCAATGGCATAATAAGAACCGGTATTTACAACGCCGCTCTTCAGGTTCCATTTATCTGAACTGATATCAGACAGCAGGTTCAACCCATTATTATCCACTTCCAGGGTACCAAACTTTGCATTCGTTCTTACACTCTGTGTTCCATTGCCCCAAAAGATGAAGCTGCCGGCGCCATAGTTGTAAGTGGCATTGGTATTATCAAGAAGATCAGCTCTGCCGGTATTGGCCCTGGCAATTAAAATGGTTCCGTCATTGTGAATACTACTTTTATTTTCCAGCGATATACCGCCACCCACATACATGTTTGCATTTTTATCTACGGTAATATTTGTATTGCCGGTAGCCAGTAAAACATCCTGTGCGTTAACAAAAAATACGGCTATGGTGGCTGATAAAAGAAGAGAGATCCTTTTCATCTTGCTGTTAGTTTTACAATGTTCAGGTAAAATACAACAATTTTTAAATATTCCCAATGTCGAAATCCATTTTTCCGGCGGCTACTGATTGTCAGGTACTTAAGATTGAAGGAGCTTTTGTATTGATACCGTGGCAGGAATATGTTCCGGTTTATTCTCTGTAAATTTGCAATTATTTTATTTGAAAGATCATGAGTAAAAAAGGAAAAGTATTAATGGCCATGAGCGGCGGCATAGACAGTACTGTGGCGGCTTTAATGCTTCATAAAGAAGGTTATGAAGTAGTGGGAATTACCATGAAAACATGGGATTACGCTGCCAGCGTAGGCACTACCGGCAAAAAAGAGACAGGCTGCTGCAACCTGGATAGTTTTAATGATGCCCGACAGGCTGCAGTGCAGCATGGTTTCCCGCACTTTATTTTAGACATACGGGAAGAGTTTGGCGATTTTGTTATTGAGAATTTTATTGAGGAATATATAGCCGGCCGCACACCCAATCCCTGTGTTATGTGCAACACCCATATCAAATGGCGGGCACTTATGAAAAGGGCCGATGCCCTGGGCTGCGACTTTATATCTACCGGGCATTATGCGCAGGTGCACCAGCACACAAACGGCCGCTATTTCATTCGCAAGGGTATTGACGATACCAAGGATCAAAGCTATGCCCTGTGGGGATTACAGCAGGATCTGCTGAGCCGTACCATTTTGCCACTGGGTACTTATCATAAAAAAGATATCCGCCAGATGGCGCATGATTTTGGTTACCCCGAACTGGCTAAAAAGAATGAGAGTTACGAAATATGTTTTGTGCCCGATAATGATTACCGGGGTTTTTTAAAACGCAAGGTAGAAGGACTGGAAGAAAGGGTACATGGCGGGAATTTTGTTGACAAAACCGGGAAGATACTGGGACAACACAAAGGATACCCCTTTTATACTGTAGGCCAACGAAAAGGACTGGATATTGCCCTTGGCAGGCCCGCTTTTGTTACTGAGATCTTACCCGAAACCAATACGGTTGTTTTGGGCGAAGAAGCCGACCTGAATCGCCACGAAATGAAAGTAAGCGGGCTTAACTGGATAAAATATGACGGAATTACGGAAGGTATGGAAGCCGTAACCAAAATAAGATATAAAGATAAAGGAGCATTAAGTAACCTCTACACATACGAAAAAGGCATAAATGTTCGTTTTTATGAAAATGTTAAAGGCGTTGCCCCCGGGCAGAGTGCTGTTTTTTACGAAGGAGACGACGTAATTGGCGGCGGGGTAATACAGCGGACGGAGCAGCTTTTTACTACCTAATTGTATCTATATTTGTAATATATTCCAACTTATGAGCAAGAATCTTCTTTTAATGACTATCCTGACTGTCCTGGCATTTACATCCTGTAAAAAAAGTACAGAAGTGCTGGACGTACCTTCAGTGAATGATTATTCTCCTTTTGTAGTGGGTAAATATATAACCTATGCGCTCGATTCTACCGTTTTAATAAATTTTGGCACCAAGGATACTGTCATCAAATACCAGGTAAAACACCAGGTAGATGCTTTAATTACTGATAACCTGGGCAGGCCTGCTTACCGGATCATACGTTATATACGCAAAACCCCCG
>JBJTMN010000010.1:0-10233 GCA_046070545.1 Ferruginibacter sp. | reverse complement strand
AGCCTTTTATTTCGGCCACATCCATCAGCGGGTTATCCTGGTTTACCGTTGAGCCGATGGTGATGAGATTATCTTTATTAATGTACAACCAGGCCCAGCCGCTGCCAAAGCGGTTCTTGCCAAAATCGGCAAACTGCTTTTTAAAATTATCGAAGCTGAAGAACTGTTTTTCTATGGCTTCCAGCAATTTACCCGAAGGACCCTGTGGGCCGGTGGGAGCATTGCTTTCTCTTTTGGGGCGCATGCTTTGCCAGAACATTTCATGGTTATAATGTCCGCCGCCGTTGTTGCGCATTTTGGCGCTGTATTTAGATACATTGGCCAGTATATCTTCTACCGAAGCGGAAGCATCCACTTTTTCGGCCGCCACTGCATCTTTTAAATTCTTTGAATAGGCCGCTGCATGTTTGCTGTAATGAATTTCCATGGTCATGGCGTCTATCACATCTTCCAATGCATTGTATGCATAGGGTAGTGGCTGCTGATCGAAACCGGTTTTAAAATTACCGGCAGGTATATGTTGCGGGTCGGTAAATGACTGCAATAAGGGCGCAGCGGCACTGAGGCCTACGGTGACCGCCAATCCGCCTTTTACAGTTTGAGAAATGAATTTTCTGCGGTTTGTTTTGTTTGGCGTTGTCATAAAAATTTATTTTAAGTGATTGGTATTTCTTCTTTTTTAGTGAAGAGGTTCTTTATTTTTTTAAATGCCCTGTTGTAAAGCTCTTTATTGAACAGCTGCGAATCGTGCATGGCCTTGTAGGTAAGAAAAGCGCCTACCGGGGTTAATACGATCACTGCCAGCCACATGCCGATATAAGGCGGCATCATCCCTTCCTTCACAAATTTTTCGCCAAACATATTCAGCAGGTGAAACATTAAGAAGAAGATGATGGCTACTACCAGCGGCATACCCAGTCCGCCCTTGCGTATGATGGAGCCCAGCGGCGCCCCTATGAAGAACAGCACAAAACAGGCCATGGATAAAGAGAATTTACGGTGCCATTCTATCTGGTGCAGTACGATCTCCTGTTTACGGGTTGCTATTTCATTGCCCGAATTTTCGAGATTGTATTTTAAATTATTGGCCATCGACAGGGCGGCGGCATATACCTGGTAACCTACCGAATCGGGTATGATGGAATCGAAACGGTTGTATTTGGTTTGAACGACTGGTACCGGTTTTTTTGAGCTGTCTTGTTTGGCTGTAAAAGGCAGGGTAAGTGCAACGGTTCTGTTCATCCGGGAAACGGCCGTATCGTTCATGCGGTACAGCGAGTCCAGCGAACGGTTGATCTGGCGGGCACTCAGCATCTTAAAATTATTCCGGTACACGGTATCGCTGGTGGTTTGTTTTTGCAGGGCGCTCAGGTCAAATAGTTTTTTAAACGAGCTGAAGCCCAGCCGGATGTATTCGTTGGTACTGTCGTACACCGTGCCGTTCTCCTGGTAGCGGTAGCCATTCTTCAGGTTAAACTCCAGGAACTTTTTATCTGCCGAACTGGTCATTACCCCGGTTTCGGCAATAATGGTATTATTCTGCAGGGGGTTGGTCTGGTCGTATATCAGCACATCATGAATGGTGCGGCCATCCGGGTCTTTTTTACCGGCTTTAATGGCGTAGTTGGGTATATAGGTAAAGAACACCCCTTCTTTAAGATCGAAAGCAGGTTTCTTGTAAAAGATATCGTTGTAGAGGGTTACAAATTTTAAGTTGGCATAGGGTATCACGTAATTGGCAAACATGAAAGTAATGCCGCAGAACAGTACAGCCACCCACATGAGCGGACGCATAAAGCGCAGCAGGGATATGCCGGATGATTTGATGGCCACCAGTTCAAAGCTTTCGCCCAGGTTGCCAAAGGTCATGATGGAGGAAATGAGTATGGCTATGGGCATGGCCAGGGTAAGCATGGATGCACTTACATACCAGAGGAATTTGCCGATGGTGATAAAATCAAGTCCCTTGCCCACCAGGTCATCCAGGTATTTCCAGAGTCCCTGCATCATAAGCACAAAAAATGCAATAAAGAACGTTATGATGAACGGCCCGATAAAAGATTTGAGAATAAGTTTGTCTAATTTCTTTATCATGCAGTGTAATGAGTGACATAAAAACAAAAAGTACACATGTGCTGTTTACATTTATTTTAGCTCCGTAAGCCGTCTTCTACAAGCTCAGACTGACAGCTTTCTGTCATGTTGAGCTTGTACAAACATCGACAGAATGCGGTTATTTCCGGAGATTCAACAGCATGAACGCTTCATGTAACAACTTTATACCGATGAATACTTTTTCAAAATTAACGCTTTCTGATGATGAACAGCAACTGGTATCCAACACGGAATGGATTTTAACGAAACGTACGATCATGGATAAGGCAGTGGCACTGCTGGGTGAAGTATCGGTGGGGCAGCAGGCGGTTGTTGCGGCCGAAAAAGACTGGTTACCCGAAGCAGTTGTCCGGTCAACACCAAAAATTGCCCGGGGCGAGAATTACCTGGGATTACCATACCTGATACTGGATTACCCGAGATGCTTTGATACTGATGATATTTTTGCGGTGCGTACCATGTTCTGGTGGGGTAATTTTTTCAGCATCACGTTGCATTTGAGTGGTGATTATAAAACCATGTTTCAGCAAAAGATAATTGAAAATGCCAGGTCGGTAAAACAGGATGTTTTTATCTGTATTCATGAAAGCCAGTGGCAGCATCACTTTGAAGCTGATAATTACAGCGGCATAAAAAATATACCCGGGGAAGAACTGCAGAAGATGATCGTGAAAAAACCCTTTATGAAACTTGCTATAAAGTTTCCGGTGCAATCATGGAATGAAATACCATCCATGCTCGATGGTGCTTTTACAGGCCTGCTGATGATGCTGAAGGATTAACTGCCCAGGCGGTGAAACAGGTCTTTTACCTGGTATTCCCATAACTGGCTCTGGTCTTTGATCTCTTTTTTATCAGCAAAATCGCTGATCACCAGGATGGTCTGGTTGGTTACTTCTGATTTATCGATGCGCCATTCAAAGTATTCGTCTTTGCCCATGGTATCCCAGCGAAAGCGTACAAATTTATCTTCTTCACTGTCTATCAATTCTGCTTTATCTACAGTACCATTCCATGAAAAACTGAATTTGCCATCACGTTCATCTACTTTATCAGCAAACCACTCCTGGATACCTGCCGGTGTTCTCAAAAACTCGTACAATATGCCCGGGGAGCATCTTACAGGGTATTCCAGCGTATATAAAACTTTCTTACTCATTCTTTTTATTTAAATATCATTGCGTTCATGCAATAATAACAAAATAATCCACAGTACAAATTATTTATTTAGTTTTTCTTGTTTAATTTATATGAGTGGTAACTTAAACAAAATGACTTTTAAGCCTCTGAAATCCAGTGATTTAGATTTTTTTTTTTGGCGACATATCATAAAAAGTATAAATTACGTTAATAACTCCGGTCCTTTTTAACAAATCGTTAACCCAAAAACTTCTTCTATACTTTAACCAAAACTTCCTGCCAATGAGCATGCGTCAACTAAAAATAACGAAGTCAATCACAAACCGTGAGAGTCAGAGTTTAGAGAAATACCTGCAGGAAATCGGTAAAGTAGAATTGATCTCTCCGGAAGAAGAAGTAAAACTTGCGATCAAAATAAAACAAGGTTGCCAGAAATCTCTGGAAAAGCTTACCAAGGCAAACCTGCGTTTTGTGGTATCTGTTGCCAAACAATACCAGAACCAGGGCTTAACATTACCCGATCTGATCAATGAAGGAAATCTTGGATTAATAAAGGCTGCGCAGCGTTTTGATGAGACCCGCGGTTTTAAATTCATATCGTATGCGGTGTGGTGGATACGGCAGAGTATCCTGCAGGCACTGGCCGAGCAATCGAGGATCGTTCGTTTGCCCCTGAACAAGGTGGGGTTAACCAATCGTATCAGCAAGGCATATTCGCAACTGGAACAGGAGTTTGAAAGGGAGCCAACCCCCGAGGAGCTCGCTTTTTTACTGGATATGGATCCCGATGAAATAGCCGCCACGCTGGGGATTTCGGCCAGGCATGTAAGTATGGATCAGCCTTTGTCGGATAGTGAGGACGGAACCCTGATCGATGTACTGATTAACCACAATGCCGAGAAGACCGATGATGCGCTGGCTTTTAAAGATTCGCTTAAGACAGAGATAGACCGCTCTTTAAGTACCCTTACAGAAAGGCAGAAAGATGTGATCCGTTTCTTTTTTGGCATTGGTGTAGATCATGCACTGAGCCTGGAAGATATCGGGGAGCATTTTAACCTTACCCGGGAAAGAGTAAGGCAGATAAAAGATAAGGCCATCACCAAACTACGCACCGCATCCCGCTGCAAACTGCTGAAATCATACCTGGGAGGATAAGATCTCCATTGCCATTTTTTGATGAACAGCCTGGGAACAGTGCTGTTTTTGTTTTTACAGCCGGCCCGTATTTTAAAAGCGGTAGCAGGGAGCTTTGTAAATCAATTTTAATAATCCTTTATTTTCCCCGAAATTTGCAAAACAATAAATTACAGAAATGGCAATCGAAATAAAAGTTCCTACTGTTGGTGAAAGTATCAGTGAAGTTACCCTGGTGAAATGGCATAAAAAAGACGGCGAATGGGCCAACCGGGATGAAGTAATAGCAGAACTGGAAAGTGAAAAAGCCACTTTTGAGCTGAATGCCGAGCAGGCCGGTGTAATAAAGACCATTGCCAAAGAAGGTGATACGCTGAATATAGGCGATGTGGTTTGTTCCATTGATACCGAAGCTGCAAAGCCGGAAGCTGTGGTGGATGAAAAACCAGCCGCCGCTGCGAAAGCAGCGACCGCAAACAACGAACAACGGTCAACGGACAACGCAGCACAAACCACAAACCAAAAACCGGAAACTGATATTAAAGCAACACCCGTTGCTGCAGCCATCATTGCAGATAAGAAAGTAGATGTGAAATCGGTATCGGCTTCAGGCAGCAACGGAAGGATCATGAAACAGGATGTACTGGAAGCTTTAAATAATCCCGGCAGAAAACCCGGTACTGAATTATTTGCAAGAAATGACCGGGAACAGAAAATGAGCAACCTGCGCAAGACCATCAGCAGGCGCCTGGTAGAGGCCAAGAACACCACAGCCATGCTCACTACTTTTAATGAAGTGGATATGAGCGCCATCATGGACATCCGCAAAAAATACAAGGATAAATTCAAAGAACTGCATGGGGTTAACCTGGGCTTTATGAGTTTCTTCACCAAGGCCTGTACCTATGCATTGCAGGAGTTTCCATCGGTGAATGCCTATATCGACGGAGAGAATATCATTTACCACGATTACTGCGATATTTCCATTGCAGTAAGCGCACCCAAGGGCCTGGTAGTGCCGGTGATACGCAACGCCGAAAGCCTGAGTATGGCGGGTATTGAAGCTGCTGTGGTTGACCTGGCTACCAAAGCAAAGGACAATAAATTAACCATTGAGGAGATGACGGGTGGAACCTTCACCATCACCAATGGTGGTATCTTTGGTTCTATGATGAGTACCCCCATCATCAACATTCCGCAGAGTGCTATTTTGGGTATGCATAATATTTTAGAAAGGCCCATGGCTGTAAATGGCCAGGTGGTTATAAAGCCCATGATGTATGTAGCCCTCAGTTACGATCACCGCATTATTGACGGGCGTGAATCGGTTGGATTCCTGGTAAGGGTAAAGGAACTGCTGGAAAACCCGGCATTGATGCTGTTTGGCAAAGACCCGGTGAAGAGTTTACTGGAACTCTAAGAAAATGAAACGCATTTTCCCACAAAGACGCAAAGCACACAAAGATCTTTTTAAATTGTGCATGATGGCTTAGTGGTCTTTGTGTCTTTGTGGGATTATTTTACATCACGCCATCCTCTTATTCAGCAATGCGTTATCATTCTTACTTAAATTCTGCAAAAGCAATTATTGATGCCTATAAAGGAGATATCCCCTTTGCCACTTTCTTAAAAAAATATTTCAACACACATAAAAAATACGGAGGCAGAGACAGGAAACAAATTGCTGCACTCTGCTACCATTTTTACCGGCTGGGTAAGGCCGTACCACAATTACCGGTAGAGGAAAAGATCATTGTTGCAGTATTTATCTGTGAAACAGCCAGCAATGATTTTTTAGCATTTCATAAACCGGAATGGAACGACATCATTACAAAACCTTTCGCTGAAAAAATAGCCGTAGCAGGTTTTACCACCGAAGATATTTTTCCCTGGGCCGAAGCATTGAGTGCAGGCATAGATGCAGAGCTTTTCAGGTTTTCTTTTTTAAAACAGCCCGATCTGTTTTTACGGATAAGGCCGGGTAACAAGGAAACCGTGATCAAAAAATTACAGGATGCCGGCATTGCGTTCAGCATGGCAGGCGATGATTGCCTGGCACTGGGCAATGCTACTAAAATTGAGGGGGTGCTTGATATTGACCGGGAAGTGGTGATCCAGGACCTCAATTCGCAACAGGTGCTCAATTTTCTGAAAGACGAAGCAAGGCATATTGAGCAACCTGTATCGGTTTGGGATTGCTGCGCTGCCAGCGGCGGTAAATCCATCCTGGCTTATGATATTTTACGGGGGCATATAGCACTAACTGTTTCCGATATCCGTGAAAGTATTTTATCCAATCTTTCTGACAGGTTTGAAAAAGCCGGCATTAAAAATTACAGATCATTTACCGCCGATCTCTCACAACAATATTCAATATTAGATCAGCAATATTCAATAGTCATTTGCGATGCACCCTGCACGGGCAGCGGCACCTGGAGCCGCACACCGGAGCAACTGTATTTTCTGAAAAGGAAAACGATCGATGTGTATGTTGCCTTGCAGCAGCAGATCCTAAGCCAGGTTATTCCGCAGCTGCAGCCCGGCGGACTCTTCATCTATATCACCTGTTCTGTTTTTAAACATGAAAATGAAGAGCAGGTGGATTTCATCAAAGAAAAATTCCACCTGCAATTGCTGCAGATGGAATTATTAAAAGGGTATGATAAAAAAGCAGACTCGATGTTTGTTGCCGTTTTCAGCAAATGATCATCGCAGGTATTCCTACCTGGTAGCTTTAAATACTTTCTTCACGGTCTGGCTGTCGTTGTTGATTTTAACTTTTACAATATAAATTCCTGACGCCATTTTCTTCATAGGAATATTATAGGTTTGACTAACGACCGTTTGCTGGATATTAGATTGGTACATCAATTTTCCGTCAGCATTATAGATCGCAATATTCACATTCGATGAAGAATTCCTTACGACATAAACCGGAAGAAAATCGGTTACAGGCGGATTGCAGGGGTATGAACCAGAAATGGCACCACAATAATTGATGACAACCTGGTCAGGAATGGGCACCGGTGGCGGGTTAATAGGGCATAGCTGCTGGTTATTGGTGAGTACTACCAGTGCCGTATCAGCGCAACTGGCCGTATTGGTTGCAATCAGCTGGTAGGTACCTGCGGCACTTACAGCAGCAGGGTTTGCAACGGCATTACCGCCAATGGTCCAGCTGCTGGTTAAGCCGGCTGTGTTAAATAAGGTGGTCAGGTCCTTGGTATTGTCGGTGCATTTTTCAACCGCCAGGTCAGCTCCCAGGGCTGGTTTTGGATTGATGACAACAGTAACATTGGCAGTATCGGAACATCCGCTGTTGTTGGTTGCTATCAGTTGGTACAATCCGCTTGCAGAAACTGCTGCGGGATTTGCTACCGGGTTACCGGCCAGTGTCCAGCTGCTGGTTAACCCTGCCGTTGTAAATTGTGTGGTAAGATTTACGGTATTAGGGCTGCAAACAGCTGCATTCTTATCGGCACCCAGGTTTGGCCTTGGTGTAAAATTGATCAGCATAGAATCCAGGTAAAAACTGGTATCGGCAGCAATATTCATTTTAAAGCGATACCAGATGCCGGTGGCAGGAAATCCTCTCAGGTCATCGGTATAACTGAAATTCCTTGACAGGAAAGCGCCTGTAGAAGTTTGAGTGCTGATAGCAGTATAACTGCTTGCTGCCGGTAATTTTCTTTCTACTACAATGCTGATAACCGAATCTGTTTTGGCGGTCCACTGCAGCGTAACTCCACAGTTGGCTACGGCAGATTGCTGCGTATATAATTGCTTGATGAGTTTTACAAAAGCCTTTTTCATATCGGGTATTCCATAACCCACACGGTCATCAGGATTGGTTGCCCTGGTAGCTGATTGCTGCATCACACTGATGATACCCATATTGTTTATCTCGGGAAATGCCTGCCATAAACAGGTGGTTAATCCGGCCATATTGGGGCAGGCAAAAGAAGTGCCGCTGCCAAAGCCCGGCTGCCCGGTTGATGGATTGGCAATTACCGCATTAACGCCAACGGCTGCTACAGAAGGTTTGATCTGCCCGTCGCTGCTGGGGCCATAACTGCTGAAACTGCCCACATTACCTGCAGTGCTTACAGCACCCACTGCCATTACACTATCCGCATCAGAAGGGGTGATGATATAATGCCAGGAACCATTGCCTTCGTTACCGGCTGCAAAAACGCAGAGTATACCTTTCTTTGCCGCCAGGTCGGCACCCTTTGCACTGATGGTTGTGTTGCCATCCATATTGGCGTAAGTATAATTGAAGACCGCATTGTCAAATGTGAAATAACCTAAGGAGGTAGAAGATATATCAATACCCAGGCTATCGGCTCTTTCAATACCGGCCACCCAGTTCTGCTCTTCTATAGGGTATTCGCTGTTCACATCTTCGGTGCGATATAAGTAAAATGAAGTTTTAGGAGCCGTTCCCATAAAAACACCGGGCATATTGGCAGCAATGGTACTCAGGCAGTTCATGCCATGGGCATTGTCTTCATCCACACTGGCATTGCCGGCCACAAAATCCCAGGTGCCTAAAATTTGTCCGTTATTGCGGATACTATCAAAAGTGGGTAATGTTAAGTAGTGGAAGAAACCTGCATCCAATACGGCCATCTGCATACCCTGTCCACGAAAGCCACGGTTATGCAGGAACTCGCCATTGTGTAAATGTACCTGGCCATAGCTTTGTCCGTAACTGTAATAATCGGCCAATGTTGTATTGGTAGTGGGCGGTGGTGGTGCTTCAGTGGTTACCGCATCTAATTTTTTATTTACAGGTGTAATGCTTTGCGAATTCCTGGCGGCAATAGGCCCGGTACTTAATACAAACGGAAAACCGGCGATCTTGGTTAAGGCCGCTGCATCGTTGGTTTGTATGGCAACCTGGTTCAGCCATTTACTGGTATTGAGTATGGTTACAGCACCGGCCAGGCGTATACTATCGATATACCTGGGTGTAATGGGCAGATCGGTAGAATCGATCGCAATGCCATACCTGGTTCTGCGCTGAATGGAACGGGCTGTTAAATAGGCAGATGGGTTACTGAGCGAATAGGGGTTGGTCCCTTTATCTTTCAGGCGTATGATGTACCGGGAGAACTGGGCATAGCTATTCGCTTTTGCTGCAAAAACTCCAATAAATATGAGGAATATGATCTTTTTCATGCTATGATAAATTGAGTATTGAAATTACAAAATTCCTAACTATTATACGCCCATTTAACCCAGGTGGCACCCCAGGTAAAACCGCCACCAAATGCGGCCAGTATAATATTGTCGCCTTTTTTCAGCTGGTTCTCCCATTCCCATAAACATAATGGTAAGGTGCCGGCAGTAGTGTTGCCATATTTCTGAATATTGATCATTACTTTTTCCCGGGGCAATCCCATGCGGCTGGCTGTTGCATCAATAATGCGCAGGTTGGCCTGGTGTGGTACCAGCCAGGCAATATCATCGGCGGTTAGGTTATTACGTTCCATCAGCTCGTAACTCACATCGGCCATACCTTTTACGGCAAACTTAAATACCGACTGGCCTTCCTGGTATACAAAATGTTCCTTGGCCAGTACTGTTTCAACCGTGGAGGGTTTTACCGATCCCCCGGCTTTCATGTGCAGGAATTTGCTGCCGCTGCCATCACTTTTTAAAATACTGTCCTTAACACCCAGGCCATCTTCCACTGCTTCCAGTAAAATGGCACCGGCGCCATCGCCAAAAATAATGCAGGTGGTACGGTCGCTGTAATCGATGATACTGCTCATTTTATCTACACCTACCACCACCACATTCTTATACCTGCCGCTTTCAATAAATGCAGTGGCG
>JBJTMN010000009.1:0-17528 GCA_046070545.1 Ferruginibacter sp. | reverse complement strand
CACTCATGTATTTTCCTTTTCTGGATGATCTTTTAACCGGTAAAAAAACAGTAGAGGGCATTAAAAAATATATTGGCGATGGTGAAACCAGCTACGATAGTGTGGGATATTTTAAACTGCTGGTACAAACCGAGATAGCCTATTTTACAAGAATGACCTCGGCAGCAAAAGATACGCCGGTAGCCATGTTTGGCCCCAATGGCCTGCGTGAAAAACTGAAAGAAAAAGCGATCAAGCATTTTGTTACGCCCATAAACGAGCTGCACGACCTGAGTAATATCAATATGCGCATGAAAGCTACCGATTCCTTATCGGCCATTGACCTGTACTATATGATGGTGATGAGCGAAAATGATATTTACACATCCAGCTTTAAGCATAGTTATGCCCGCTTTTTACAAAGGCTGGGCAAAGAACCACGAACAGACTCTTTATTACTGAATGTACATTTCGACTTTTTTAAGAAGTTCATTAAAATGGCCGCTAATTTTAATAAACTGGATAATTTTCTTAGTTACATGCCGGCCAGTTCATCCGAAACTTTAATGCGTGGCTTTATTGCCAACCTGGATAATACCGGCAACCTGGAAGATGCCATAGATGTAGCCGACAGCTACAGCAGTATTACCGATAAAAAATTGCAGACCACCATCCTCGATTATGTAATTACCAATGAAAATAACTGTATAGAAAAAGGAAATACCCGCGGCAAAACAATTTATGGTTTGCTTAAAACCATTTTCCTTTCGGCCGATTCTACCAATAAAGTTGACCTCACCGGTGTACTGGGTATCCCTTCCATTTACGAAATTGAAAACAAGGACCTGAGAGACGACAGCGGCAGAATTATACAACAGGTATACTGGTATGGTGATAAGGATGGAAAGACCTTCTTCCCCTCTTTCATTAACTCTTTTGCTCCCAAAGACTGGATCATCACTTCAAACGAGGAGTGGTACGAAATAAGGTCAAGAAAAGGTAAGGTATATGTTTATGCCAACCGCCCGCTGGATAATGATGCAAACCTGGATGACAGTGCACAGATCCATCTGAATAACTACCTGGCCGAAAATGATATGCATCCTGCCGTGGTGGTGCATCGCGGCCATAGTTACTGGCTGCCACGTACCATCAGGCGCATGGCAGGCGATGCAAAAATTGTGGTACTGGGGTCCTGCGGTGGTTTTAAGAATTTAAACGATATCATTGATGTAAATCCCGATGCACATATTATTTCTACCAAAGAAATAGGCGCCGGCGATATTAACCGTCCTATACTTAATTATTTAAACCAGGCTTTTGAATCGGGCCAGAAACTGGTCTGGAAGAATATGTGGACCGCACTTACCAAACAATTTGCAACAGACCCTAATCCATCCATCAGGGAAAGCTGGGAAGATTATATACCGCCCTACAAGAACCTGGGTGCTATTTTCCTGAAAGGTTTTAACAATACAGCACAGGAATAGAAACCACTCAACCCAAAACTTAAAACGCATAACAGCAAACCCGCTTACCTTTGCAGCATGACTGAACAAGCCAAAGCAAAAAGAAAAATATTTGATTTTTCCTTACTGCGCAGGGTATTTCAATTTGCGGCTCCTTACAAAAATAAATTTTACGGCTCACTGGTACTGGCCATTGTGCTGGCTGTTATTGCACCGGTAAGGCCATTGCTTATTCAGCTCACCATAAATGATGGCATCAAGGGCAATATGTCCTCCCATATTATAAACGGCCCGGGTGGTTTTATTATTGAGATCACCATTTTACAAATTGTTTTATTGCTTCTTGAAACGGGCTTACGCTTTTTCTTTACGTTCCTTACAGCTTCATTGGGGCAAAGTGTTGTGCGTGATATGCGGGTTAGCACCTACAATAAAATTCTGCATCTCAATTTGTCGCAGTACGACAAAACGCCCATTGGCACCCTTACCACGCGTACCATCAACGATATTGAATCTATCAACGATATTTTCAGCGATGGTTTGATACCCATCATTGCTGATCTCTTATCCATCATATCTGTACTCACTTACATGTTTTACGTAAGTCCGCAAATAACGCTGGTATGCCTGGCTCCTTTTCCCGTGCTGATCATTGCCACTTATTTTTTTAAAGAGAGTGTTAACAAATCTTTCATCCAGGTTCGCAATGCAGTTGCCAGCCTCAATGCCTTTGTGCAGGAGCATATTACCGGCATGGCCGTAATACAGGCATTTGCAGCGGAAGACAGGGAGTTTAAAAAATTCAATTCCATCAATAAAGACCACCGCAATGCAAATATCAAGGCCATTTTTGCATACTCCGTTTTTTTTCCGGTGGTTGAACTGGTAATGGCATTGTCCATCGGCTTATTGGTCTGGTGGGCAGCAAACGAAGCAGTGCATCCGGCACAGGCCGAAAAAGTTGCCGGTGTAATTACTGCATTCATACTTTGTTTGAATTTACTATTCAGGCCGCTACGGGTAATAGCAGATAAATTCAATGTGCTGCAAATGGGCATGATCGCCAGCGAACGCGTTTTTAAAGTGATGGATAATACTGATACTACCATCAACGAAGGCATGATTGAAACAAAGCATTTAAAAGGAAAGGTGGAGTTTGATAAAGTGTGGTTTGCGTATATAGATGAGCAGTATGTTTTAAAAGATATCAGCTTTACATTAAAAGCCGGTGAAACCCTGGCCATTGTGGGCCATACGGGCAGTGGTAAAACTTCCATCATCAGTTTGCTGAACCGCCTGTACCATATCAATAAAGGAGCTATCAAAATTGATGACACCAATATTGAAGATTTTCGCCTGGATGACCTGCGGGCAAATATTGCAGTAGTATTACAGGATGTTTTCCTGTTCAGCGGCTCGGTAAAGGATAATGTTACACTGCGCAATCCGGACATCAGGAATGAAGATGTTGAAAAAGCAGCCAAAATGATCGGCATTCATGATTTTATCATGCAGCTGCCCGGCGGATATGATTATAATGTGATGGAAAGAGGCGCCACGCTTTCGCTGGGCCAGCGCCAGCTGCTTTCTTTTGTACGTGCTTTACTGTATGATCCTGCCATCCTCATCCTGGATGAAGCCACTTCATCAGTAGATACCGAAAGTGAGGCCCTGATACAGCATGCCATTGATAAATTAATTGCCAACCGGACCTCTATTGTTATTGCCCACCGGCTGAGTACCATACGCAAGGCCAATAAGATCATGGTACTCGACAAGGGTGAGATAAAAGAGATCGGTAGCCATGATGAACTGCTGGAAAAGCGTGGGTTTTACTACCAGTTGCATAAGATGCAGTTTGAAAAGCAGGCTAATCTGGCGTAAAACCATAATATATCAGCATTTTTTCAAATTATTACCCCTCAATTTTTAATTTCACCCCCCGCTCCTTATCTTTGCGCCAAATTAGAGGTAAATTATGTCGTTAAAGAGCATCAAATCAATACTGGTAGCGGTTTTCAGCTTAAGTTTAGTGTTTTTTTCTAATGTAACTTTTGCGCAGCCTGAACACAAGGAAGAGCCTGCTAAAAAAGAAAAGACTTTTGATGCCAACGAAGTGATCTTCGGCCATATCATGGATGCACATGAATTCCACTTTTTATCCTACAAAGGTTCAGATGGGAAAGAGCATCATGCTACCATTCCCCTGCCTGTAATTGTATACTCAAAGGAAAAAGGATTCTCCTGCTTCATGTCCTCTGCTTTTCATCATGGCGAGCACGTGGTTAACGGTTATGCCATGTTGACCAACGAAAGGATCGATGAAGAAAAATTAGACCGCAATAAATATTCAGCTGGTAATATTGTACCGGTTGATGATGCCGGTAAAATAATGGATACTGTAAAAGTGTACGACCTTTCACTTACCCGTAACGTGGTACAAATGTTACTGGCGCTAACTTTGCTGGTGATCATCCTCATCAGGGTGGCCAAAAAATATGGTACCGGACAGGGAATTACTTCGGCACCAAAGGGTATGCAGAATACCATGGAAACCATTGTAAACTTCGTGAATGATGAGGTAGCCAAACCAAACCTGGGTGCCAAAAGCAATAAATACCTGCCTTACCTGTTAACGGTGTTCCTGTTCATTCTGATCAATAATATCATAGGCCTGATACCGGGTACAGCCAATGTTACCGGTAATATTGCTTTCACGTTTGTATTATCTATCATTTCATTTATTGTGATCCTGTTCAGCAGTAATTCTCATTACTGGATGCACATCATCAATCCCCCGGGCGTTCCTGGCTGGGTTAAGATCATCCTGGTGCCGGTAGAGATCCTGGGTATCTTCACCAAACCATTTGCATTGATGATCAGGTTATTTGCCAATATGGTGGCAGGCCACATTTTGATCATCTGTTTAATTTCGCTCATTTTTATCATGGCATCATTAAACCAGTATGTGGGCTGGGGCTTCTCTCCGTTCTCTATTGCATTTACCATTTTCATTTATTTTATCGAGGTATTGGTGGCATTTTTGCAGGCCTTTATCTTCACTATATTAACAGCAGTATTCATAGGACAGGCTTTTGAGGGCGGACACGATGATCATGCACATGAAACTGCTGCAGCACATTAATCAAGCGTTTTTTTTAACCAACATAAAATCACAATCATGGATTTATTGAATGTAATGTTAAGCGAAGTAGCTAACGCAAATGCAGGTGGTGCTATCGGTGCCGGTTTAGGTGCTATTGGTGCCGGTGTAGGTATCGGCCAGATCGGTAAAGGTGCATTGGAATCAATCGCCCGCCAGCCTGAAGCTATCAATGACATTCGTAGTAACATGATCCTTACAGCCGCCTTGGTTGAGGGAGCAGCGTTATTTGCGATCATCATTGGTTTCTTAGCTATGGTGCTTTAAAAAACCTTTACTGCATCCGAAGTACAGGACGGAGGATGCAGTAATTTTTATCTCAGAATTTTTTATTTTATAAATACTATAAAATGCAATTATTAACACCGGCCTTCGGCCTTATCATCTGGACGCTTTTAGCTTTCCTTATCGTGTTTTTTCTGTTGAAAAAATTTGCATGGCCTGCCATCATCGGCGGTTTGGCAACACGTGAAAAAAACATTGCCGATTCTTTGGCTACTGCCGAAAAGATAAAGCTGGAAATGGCTCAAATGAAGAATGACAATGAAGCCATTCTTACACAGGCACGTGAAGAAAGAGCCAGCATGCTTAAAGAAGCCAAAGAAACAAAGGATAAAATGATCAACGACGCCAAGGAAGAAGCTAAAACACAGGCAGCCAAGATCATTGCCGATGCACATGCATCAATCCACAACCAGAAAATGGCGGCTTTAACCGAAATTAAAAACCAGGTAGGAAGTTTAGTACTGGAAGTAAGTGAAAAAGTATTGCGTAAAGAATTAAGCAATAAAGCAGAGCAGGAAAATTATATTAAGACCCTGGCTGCGGAAGTGAAACTTAATTAGCCAATTTGCTGATTAGCTAATATGCTAATTGGCCTTTGATGTTGAGGTGTATCATTAGCACATCAGCAAATTATCACATTAGCACATTTGTTATGAATAATCCACGTTTAGCAGGCCGTTACGCAAAGAGTTTACTGGATCTGGCAACAGAACAAAGCCAGGTAAATGCCGTATATGCCGATATGAAATGGTTACACAGCATCTGCAAAAGCAATCCCGATTTTGTAAACATGCTGCGCAGCCCGGTCATCAAACCAACTGCCAAAGGAAAGATCATTGAATCGATCACCAAAGAAAGAGTAAGCACACTTACCAGCGCTTTTATTCAATTGCTGGTGCGCAAGGCAAGAGAAACAAACCTGCCTGAAATAGCCACTACTTATATCGACCAGTTCAATGAACTGCGTAATATTCATAAAGTAAAAATTACAACAGCCGATCCTATTACAGACGATATGCTGAATGCTATTATGGCCAATGTAAAAGCCACGGCTACAGCAGGACAGACTTTTGAAGTGGAAACAGAAGTGAACAACGAACTGATCGGAGGATTTTTACTGGAAACATCAGGGACATTAGTTGATGCCAGCATTTTAAGAGACCTGAAAGATATTCATAAGCAGTTTATGAATAATGATTATTTGCACAGGATCAGATAATTACAGTTCTAAGAATAAAAATAAATACAAAAGCCGCAAACTTGGTTTGCGGCTTCTTTTTTAGTGTCTTTTTGTGAATAATCTAAAAACCAAACACGGGCATCTT
Source organism: Ferruginibacter sp. (assembly GCA_046070545.1). Taxonomy (GTDB): domain Bacteria; phylum Bacteroidota; class Bacteroidia; order Chitinophagales; family Chitinophagaceae; genus Ferruginibacter. The sequence continues at coordinate 11,307 of JBJTMN010000009.1, read as the reverse complement.
AATATCATGATAAAATAAGAAGGTCCATTTTTCTTTCTCGCCCTGCTCCCACCACTGCTGGCGCATTTCCATACATTTACGGCCATCATAATCATACTTGGCAATGAACTTGTTTTTCATTTGCTGCAATTGCGGGGCCACGTCGCCACCAAAGAAAATTTTCTGCCCGTCTTCCTCTATCCAGAATACCTGGTGAAAAGGGCAATGAGCGCCCGTTACTTCGTACCTGATATAATCACTGATCATTCCATTACCTTTTGTAAATACAACCTGGTCAGTCTGGCCCAGCATTTCAAATTCAGTTGGTGTATAAGATGGCTTGCCCTTTGCCATGGCAAAATCAAACTCATCTTTGTTTACATAGTATTCCGCATTGGGGAAGCTCATGAATTTTTGATTCAGTATTTTATCTTCCTTACTTACACCCCCGCTATGATCCTTATGCAAATGACTAAGCAATACTTTGGTCACTTCCAGCGGGCCAATGCCGTTATCAAATAAATTTTGATGGATCTGTAATGTGCGGTCTTTATTGGTAAATCCAAGGCCGGTATCCAGTAAAATAATATCTTTTGACGTGATGATCACAAAGGGTTGTATCTCTACCAGCAAACTGCCCACAGGCCTTTGCTGCAGGTCATCTTTGTCTGTATCAAAGGGTACAAAAACCTTGGTTGTATCAATGGTAAAAGCGCCTTCGCTTAATGGAATTATTTTCATTTGCCCCCTGCCCCCCCTGAAGGGGGAATTTAGACTCTGCTCAAGTACAGAGGTTTTTTTTTGTTTAGTAATCGCCTAAGGTTTCCGGTAATTGCTCCAAAGCTTTTTTAAGTTGCTCGTCATTGGGCGCAATGCCATGCCACTCATGACTCCCCTCCATAAAATCGATTCCCTTACCCATTTCAGTTCTCATTAAAATTACGATCGGTTTGCCCTTGCCAACAAAAGTTTTGGCATTGTTCAGTCCTGCAACTACGGCATCCATATCGTTACCTTCCATTTCAAGCACCTGCCAGTTAAACGCCTCAAATTTTGCCCTCAAACTATCCAGTGCCATAACAGCTTTGGTAGGGCCATCGATCTGCTGGCCGTTCCAGTCAATAGTGGCGATCAAATTATCGACTTTTTTATGTGCAGCAAACATGATCGCTTCCCAGTTCTGGCCTTCGTCCAGTTCACCATCGCCATGCAATGAGTATACGATATTGGTATCGTTATTCAGCTTTTTAGCCAGTGCAGCGCCAACAGCCACGCTCATACCCTGCCCCAGCGAACCACTGGCCATGCGTACACCCGGTAAATGCTCATGTGTGGTTGGATGACCCTGCAGCCGGCTGTTCAGCTTCCGGAAAGTACTTAGTTCACTGATGGGGAAATAACCGCTGCGTGCAAGCACACTATAAAAAACCGGTGAAATATGACCGTTACTTAAGAAGAACAGGTCTTCTCCCACACCATCCATTTTGAATGCCGGGTCATGCTTCATTACATCAAAATAAAGTGCCGTCAGGTAATCGGTACAGCCCACAGAACCGCCTGGGTGGCCGCTTTGAACGGCATGCACCATTCTTACGATATCTCTTCTTACCTGTGTTGCTATTTCTTTTAAATTGCTCATGCTAAAAACATTGATTAATTTTTGAATAAAGGGTTATCCTTCCGGAATATCTATATGGCTGCAAACCTACTTTAAAAAGGGATTATTATCAAAGTAAATGCGCATAATAGGATAATTTGATAATAACTTTAAAAATCCTTCGTTATAACTCAGATAATCGCTTTTAAAACAGCAAATAAGTCCAGATCAGGCATCTATTTTGCTTGAAATTGGGTCTTTCGTTTGATTATTAGTTTTTAATCCTCGGAACATATTTAATACTTTTGTAGAAGTTACTGAGACAAATTATTACAATGAATAATGTTTTATTAAGTTCGGGGCTGGCTTTTCTGATCACTTTTTTTGCAATACCTGTGATCATACAGGTTGCTAAAGATAAAAAGCTGTTTGACGAGCCTGATGAACGCAAGGTTCATAAAAATGTTATTCCAACACTTGGCGGCCTGGGAATTTTTGCCGGGTTTATCATTGCTACTTTAATGGGCGTTCCTTCTGCCATCTCTTCTGAACTGCAATATTTTGCTGCTGCAACTACGGTTATTTTTTTCCTCGGTATAAAAGATGATATACTGGTTCTATCGGCCAGTAAAAAATTTATAGGCCAGTTAATCGCTGCAGGCATCATCATTAAATTTGGTGGCATACAGATATCCAACTTTCATGGTTTTTTGGGTGTATATGAAATACCGCATATTACCGGTACCATCATTTCGCTTTTTACTATAATCGTTATCACCAATTCATTTAATCTGATTGATGGTGTTGACGGTCTGGCCGGAAGCCTTGGACTGCTTACTACACTGGTTTTTGGTACCTACTTTTTTTATGCAGGCCAGTTAACCTATGCTGTTATGGCTTTTTCACTGGCAGGAAGTATCATCGGTTTTTTAATCTACAATTTTTCTCCGGCCAAAATATTTATGGGCGATACCGGATCACTTTTATTAGGCCTGGTAAATTCAATACTGGTAATTAAATTCATAAATACAGCCGGTAATACAGCATCCAATTTCCCGATAGAGTCTGCCCCGGCGATCGGTTTCTCTATTTTAATGATCCCGCTTTTTGATACCTTACGTGTTTTTGGCCTGCGCATCATGCAACGCCGTTCACCATTCAGTCCCGACAGAACACACGTACATCATTTCCTGCTGGATCTTGGCCTTAGCCACCGCATGGTAACCATTACCTGTGTGCTGGTGAACATGAGTTTTATTGCCATGGCATTCTTTATGCGTGGCTTAGGTACAACCGCAGTAATAGGCGTGCTGCTCTTATCAGCCTTTATTTTTATCGGTATCATTTACTACAGCCGTCCTAAACACAGGAATGTATTAACCAGTAAAGTTGAAAAGACCGAGATCATCAAATCACACAAGATCTTCAAACTGGCAGGCGAAGTTGTTGAGGCTGATTAACATTCATTCTTTTTCTTACGCTTTAAAAAGACAGTGGCTTTAACTTATTATTAGTTTCAGCATAATCTCATTATAACCGCCTTTTTTTATAGCTTTGCAGCCAATTAATACCAAAAATATGTCAGCAGAAGTAGATACCATTATCAGTGATACACAGGTAACCATGCAAAAAGCATTGAATCACCTGGAAGCAGAACTTGTTAAGATACGGGCCGGAAAAGCCAACCCGAATATGCTGGATGGAATTGTGGCTGATTACTATGGTAACCCAACCGCTATCAACCAGATCGCCAATATTTCTGTCATGGATGCAAGAACGATTTCTGTGCAGCCCTGGGAAAAGAATATGTTACAGCCTATTGAAAGGGCAATCATCATGGCCAATATCGGTATCAACCCGCAGAATGACGGAAACATCATACGCCTTTTTTTACCCCCTTTAACCGAAGAAAGAAGAAAAGAACTTGTGAAGAGATGTAATGGCGAAGGAGAACATGCAAAGATTGCCATCAGGAATATACGCCGCGATACGATTGAAGCTATAAAAAAACTGCAGAAAGACGGCCTGAGTGAAGACATTGCCAAGGATGCTGAAAAAGATGCCCAGGACCTTACGGATAAATACATTGCCCTGGTTGAAAAGCACCTGGAAGCAAAAGAAAAAGAGATCATGGCAGTTTAAAATCTGTTTATTGTAACACTGCTTTTTCTGCCTCACTATGTTTATTACGAGCAGATCTTCCATTTTATAAGACCAGCATTAACCTGTTTCGTCAGGCTTTACCTGACAGATTTTCAAACGGTTGCTATGCGACCTGCTTAATAAATTCCCGGCATCCCTTTTGACGCAGTTTTTTATCATTCATTTTAAACCGGCATCATGTTTCAGCAAGCTATTGAGAAAGTCTTACAATTTACACGTCCGCTTCATACCATATCCAGAACCTACGGTGGGTTAATTTTGCCCGGCAGTTCTACTTTCTTTTTTGTGAATGACAGCGGCGTTGCCATTACCTGTAAACATGTGATGGACCTGATACCAGCAGCTGAAAATGTTAACCAGCAATATGAACAATACAAAGCTGAAAGAAACAGGATCCCGAATGACGGCAAATACAAACGCAATATCCAGGGCCTGCAGATGAAATATAAATACCTGCCCGAAACAACAGTTCAGCTCAGGAATAATTTTTTGAATTGCTTTGATGCCATCAGTGAAATAACCTGTCATGCTCACCCTACGCTTGACCTTGCCATTCTTGAATTCAAAGGATTCAACAAGATATTTTACAATGGACATGCTACTTTTTTAAAGGACAGCAGTAAAATAAAACAGGGCAAATCATTAGGCCGTATCGGTTTCCCTTTTCCTGAGTTTAATAATTTCAGGCATAATGCAGAGACAGATGATATTGAATGGACGAATACCGGTAATCCAAATTCTCCTTCTTTTCCTATTGACGGAATTGTTACCCGTTTTGTGGCAACGCAACCCGACAATACAATAACCGGTATTGAAATGAGTACGCCGGGTTTACGCGGACAAAGCGGTGGCCCACTGTTTGACACCGATGGAAAAATTTACGGAATGCAGTTTGCCACCAATCACCTGCACCTGGGATTTGACATGAAGGATTTTGAGATCGTGAGCAATGGCAAAAAGAGCAAGATATCTAACAACCCTTTTTTACACGTGGGCATTTGTGTGCACGTAGACAAGATCAAAGAATTTTTAAGAGAAAAGAATATAGCTTTTACAGAAGCTGATTGATCAGCTGCCCGATACTTTCCGGTTTGCAATATACACACCCAGTAAGATCAGCAGCAGGCAGGCAAACTGTTTCCAGCCCACTTCCTCACCGTAAATGATTCCCCATATATTGGCAATGACGGGAATACCATAAGTTACCATAGATGCAAATACAGCACCTGCACTTTTCACCAGTTTATAAAAGATAACAGAAGCTACAGCTGTACCCATAATGCCCAGCAGGGCAGCATGGCCTGTTGAGTATAAAACACCGCTACTGGTCAATGGCAGACTAAAATAGCCAGTGAAATACAAGACGATCAGAGCCGGAATTGCATTTAAAGAAAGAGCCACTGCCGCAATTTGTAACGACCCGATTTCTTTCAGATACTTGTACACCATATTCACATTGAAACCATAAAATATTGTTGCTAAAACTACATATGAAACATACAACAGGTTCTGGCTTTCCTGCATATGGCCTTTGCTGATGAGCAATAAAATACTGCCGGTAAAAGCAGTAAGTATACCCAGTATCTTATTGACAGAAGTTTTGGATGCAAAGAATAAAGCACCTGTTATTATTACAAAAATGGGAGTTAATGAATTTAATGTTCCTGCCAGTGCACCATCAATACCCATTTCGGCAACACAGAATAGATAGGCAGGTAAAAGGCTACCCAGCACACCCGACATGAAAATTGTCCCGATCTTTTTCTTTGGGATATTTTTAAAATGCCTGATGGCCGAAGGAAGTAAAACGATACCTGAAAATATGATACGTAGTGAGGCAACCTGGAAAGCATTTAAATTCACCAGCCCCTCTTTCATCATAATAAAGCTGCTGCCCCAGATAACTGACAGCAGGATAAAAATGAACCAGTTTAAAAAGCCTTTTCCCATTTTTAAAGTTTGCCGCAAAGTTGATGTTTTTTAAATCAATAAAAGCCATCTTATTATAATTGCAGCAATTTTTTATTTTAAGTTCAGTAAAATGATAAAATAATTTAATTAAATTTACTGTAACCTTCCCACCCTATTTTTTTAACCTTTAAACAAACATGTTATGGGATTTATCAAAGAATTTAAAGATTTTGCAATGCAAGGCAGCCTGGTAGATATTGCCGTAGCCTTTGTAATGGGCGGTGCTTTCGGAAAAGTAGTTTCTTCTTTTACAGATGGTATCGTTTCTCCATTGATCGGAATGATCGGCGGGGCAGATTTAAGTAAAAATATGTACGTACTTAAAGAGGCAGTTGTAGATGCATCCGGGAAGGTAGTAACAGAAGCTGTTGCTGTTAAATGGGGAGATTTTTTGACTGCCATTATCAATTTTATCATTGTGGCTTTCGTTATGTTTTTGGTTATCAAAGCCATCAATAAAATGAAGAAAAAGCAGGAAGCTGCTCCTGCGGGCCCATCTTCAACCGATGCTTTACTAATGGAGATCAGGGATTCCTTGAAAAAATAATTTTTTTATATTTAATAAAAGAGCTGCTTCAAAAAAAGCAGCTCTTTTATTTTAGAATCAGTTTAACATTCACTGGCAGTATTTGATTTAATTTTGCTCCATGTTAAAACCCCTGATAACCTTTTTCTTTTCTGCCATATTATTGTTCAGATCTTCAGCACAGGATGTTACTGTTAAAGAATTTCAAAAACTTGCCTTTAAGGAACTGAAGCCTTTGGAAAAAGATGGCTGGAAAAAGAACGGTACATTCATCATCAATATAAACCAGGGTTCGCTGCGCAACTGGGCGGGTGGCGGTGAGCAGAATACACTGGGCATAACCACATTACTGAATTACAATATAAATCATAAAAAGGGCAGGATCACCTGGAATAATTATTTCGATATTGCACTGGGGTTTCAAAATGCAAGCAGTTTCGGACAATTCAGAAAAACAGATGACCGCATAGATATTACCAGTAAATATGGATACCAGTTTTCCAAAAAATGGTTTACAGCATTGCTGGCCAATTTTAATTCACAGGCTTTGGCAGGTTATAATTACACCGATACTGTAAATATTAAGATTTCAAACTTACTTACGCCCGGTAAAATTCTTTTATCGGCAGGTATCGATTACAGGCCGGATAAAAACTTCACACTATTTGTATCGCCCATTACCACCCGCTTTATTATTAAAAGAGATAAAGATTTTTACCAGCTGGATAAATTTGGTGTACAGGCAAACCACAGATCATATACTGAACTGGGTTCCTTTGCCACTGCTAAATACAATAAAAAAGTTAATTCCTGGGCCCATTATACCGGCAGGCTTGACCTGTTCAGTAATTATAAAAGAAACCCCGAAAATGTTGACCTTTTCTTTACCAACCTGGTTACCATGAAATTTAATAAATGGCTGGCTACCAATATAAGTGTTGATATGGTATATGATGACGATGTTGTTCAAAAAACCCAGCTGAAAGAGATACTGGGAATCGGGCTTACGCTGAAGTTATAACGGCATTTTACAGGCTATTTCCTGCCTAAACTGTTGAAATTTAATACCATCCCGGCAGTTTTTTCCACATTCCATACCAACAGGTTCTTTTATTCCAAAACTCTCTCAACTTATCAATACATTTGCCACTGCTTTAAAAAGCATATTTTTTCATAATAACATTTTCAAAGGTGAGTAAAGCATCGTACCAGATCAAATTAGACCAGTTTGAAGGGCCATTTGACCTGCTTTTATTTTTCATAGAAAGGGATGAACTGGATATTTATAATATTCCTATTACCAAAATAACCAACGATTTCCTTGATTTTATTCATACAACTGAAAAGCTCAACATTGAACTGAGCAGCGAGTTTATTTTATTCATCAGCACACTGATGCGTATCAAGGCAAAAATGCTGTTGCCACGCAAGGAACTGGATGCCGAGGGTAATGAAATTGATCCAAGACAGGAACTGATCAATAAGATACTTGAATACAAACGCTTTAAAGAAGCCGCCGCACAAATGGCTGAAATGGAGGCTATGCGTATGCTGATGGTAAAACGTGGCAACCTGCAGAAAGAGATATCACAAATTGGAGAAGAGGCAGGAGAAGGAACCGAGATACAGACGGTAACCCTTTTCAAGCTGATGAAGGCCTTTGAAAAAGTGATATTGAATTTACAGAAACGTAATTTTAAACCGGTACATACGGTTGTTCGCTACAACTATACCATGGAGCAAAGCCGTGAGCATATGCTGAATGTGGTGAAAGATGAAAAGACCGTTTCTTTTGAAAAAGTATTTGAAATATGTGAAGACCGCATCCATGCCATTTTCCTGTTCCTTTCTTTACTGGAACTGGTGCAGATGCGTTATATGAGCCTGATCACCGGCGAAGGCCGCAACAATTTTATTGTTGAATGGAATGAGAACCGGGAAGAAGATATTGTGGGTCTATTGCCGGGTGAAGAACCTGAAGTGCTTAATTGATTAAAAATCCCCGACAAACATCGGGGATTTTTAATGCAGGACTTTTTGGCAGTTTTCAGGCATGGTATACTATTTGATGTTTAAACATTGAATTTAAAACAAAAAATATGAATACATTATTATTTAAAGCTTCGGAAAGGGGAACAGCCGACTATGGCTGGCTTAAACCCAATTATTATTTCAGTTTTGCGCAATATCACAATCCTCAAAAAGTACATTTTGGTTTATTAAGGGTTCTGAACGATGATTTTATTGCAGGTGGCGGTGCTTTTTCTACGCACCCGCATGATAATATGGAAATTGTTACCATCCCTTTTACCGGGGCGCTTAAACACAAAGACAGTACAGGTGGTGAAGGTGTTATTAAAGCCGGGGATATTCAGATCATGAGTGCAGGCAGTGGTGTGCAACACTCCGAGGCAAATGCTTCTGCAACAGATCCGGTAACGCTTTTCCAGGTATGGGTTTTTCCTAAAGAAAGAAACATCAAGCCACGATACGATCAAAAAACCTTTGATATAGCAGAAAGAACAAACAAATGGCAAACCGTAGTGTCGCCCATAGATGCAGACAATGCTTTATGGATAAACCAGGATGCCAGGTTCTCCTTAGCCAACCTGCAGGCAGGTAAAGAAATAACCTATACAAATGGTTTTAAAAACAATGGCGTTTTTTTGGTAGTGATCAATGGATCGGTTGAAGTGAACGGGCAGTCATTGCATAAAAAGGATGCTTTGGGAATTTCCGGAACAGAAAGTTTTAGTATTGTAGCTGCGGAAGATGCCGAATTGCTGGCAATAGAAATACCGATGAATTAATAGTAGATCCAAAGTAATATAGGTTCTGCCGATTCATCCATATAACCCTTCAACTGTGTAAAGAATGCAGGAGAAACAGCAGGGCAACCTTCGCTTACACAAATGGGAGCAGGATAAACTTCTGTGTTAGGAACACCGCAATAAGAATGCAGTACAACAGCACGGTCTAGAGCCTTGCTGTTGGTTTTATCCAAGCCCATCAGTTTGTAAGACAACCCGAAATTGCCATTGTAGGGTTTACCAATCTTATATTTACCAAGCGAAGTGCAGTTACTATTTGGCATGTTTGAGAAGATCAAACTACCCGATTCACTCTCTGATCCCTTGCCATGGGTTACCAGGCCAGCTGCTTCCACAGAATCTTTTAAAAGATTATAAACAAAGAAGCGGTTTTTCCCGGAGGGTAAGCGCATATCAATCATAAAGCAATAGCTCACATCAAAGCCATTCTCGTCTACATAATCTTTTGCCAATGAAACCTTTTCCTGTAACCGGCTCATCGCTTCGATACTCATTATAAGACGGTTGTCAGTAATATTATTGCTTGTATCCCTGAATCTGAAATCGTGTTTATTGTGACTTAAAAAATAACCAAATACAGATATAGTCAGAAGTAAGACTACAGCAAGCGCTGTGGCTTTTCTAACAATATTCATATGGTTTTGATAAGGCATAAAATAATAACGCAAACCTATTTAAAAAATTGCCTACTGCCTAACACAATAAAGTTAAAACACAATCTTTTACCAAAAAAGCTGATTTGCGTCACTAATAATATATCCATAACATCACCGGTTTGGCTGGTTCATCCAGGTAAGATCGCAATCGTGTTAAAAAAGCCGGAGAAACAGTTGGACAGCCCCAGCTCTCACAAATGGATAATGGAGCCACTTCTTCATTTGGCACACATCCGTGGGCATGAAGCACCACAAAGCGCTTAAAGGCATTACTGTTAGTGTTTTCCAGTCCGTATAATTTATAGGCAAGGCCAAACCTGCCCTGGTAGGGTTTGCCTATCCTGTACTTACCCAAAGAAGTGCAATTACTGTTTGGTGTGTTTGAAAATACCGGGGTTCCGGAGTTATCATTGCCCCCGCTGCCATGGGTGACCAGGCCAGCCGTTTCTACCGAATCTTTTTCCAGGTTATATATAAAAAAACGGTTCTCTCCGGAGGGTATCCGCATATCTATTAAAAAACAGCGCCTGGTATTGAAATGATTGGCTGCCACATAGTCCTTTGCCGATAATGCCTTTTTACTAAGCCGAAGCATCGTTTCTGTGTTGCCGCTGTGTTTTTTTCCAGCAACCACAACAGCTTTGCTTTTTACAGAGTTATGAGATACCGGTTTGTACCAAAAGAAATAACCAAAGGCTGATGCAGTTAATAATAAACCACTGGCCAATACAAGCGTTTTACGGGCAATTTTCATGAAAATTTTATTGGGCATAGATTCGTAACGAGCCTGTTTCCATAAAATTTTTTAATGCCTGTTAAATAAAATAAAAAAGCCCGGTTTTAAAAACCAGGCTTAAATATATGCTTAAACTTCTTTTAATTATGAACAGATACTTTCACATCAGCCATTACTCTCAGCATATTCGAAATTCCATTGGCATCAATGCCAATCTCATCATACAATTGTTTTGGCGTTCCATGTTCAACCAGCCTGTCAGGAATACCCATGATCTTTAAATCGGCTTTGTAACCATGTTCGTTCATGAATTCCAGTATGGCTGAACCAAATCCACCTACTATCGTTCCGTCTTCAATGGTAATCACTTTATTGTAATTGCTGAAAACCTCGTGCAGCATTTCTTCATCCAGCGGCTTTACAAAGCGCATATCATAATGCGCCGGGTTAATGCCCTCGGCCTTTACATCCCTGATGGCAGATGCGGCAAAATTACCCACATGACCTAAAGATAATATCGCTATATCCTGTCCGTCTTTCAGTTTTCTTCCGGTGCCGATCTTTATCTCCTTCATTTCTGTCCTCCACTCAGGCATAACACCTTCACCTCTAGGGTAACGGATCACAAAAGGCAAAACATTTGAATCCAGTTGTGCCGTGTACATCAGGTTACGCAGTTCAGCCTCATTCATGGGTGCACTGATGATCATATTCGGTATGCAGCGCATGTAGGCAATATCATAGCAGCCGTGGTGCGTAGGTCCGTCCTCGCCTACCAGGCCTGCCCTGTCTAAACAAAATATAACAGGCAGTTTTTGTATGGCAACATCGTGTATCACCATATCATA
>JBJTMN010000008.1:0-5981 GCA_046070545.1 Ferruginibacter sp. | reverse complement strand
TCGCAACGAATGGGGAAAGCTGGTTGCTGTGCTAACCAAACTATTTGGCGTGCAAAACCTGCAACTGGCCGAAGATGTAGTGCAGGATACCTTACTGAAAGCATTTAATACCTGGAAGATAAACGGCCTCCCTCAAAATCCGACCGCCTGGTTATTCAGTGTTGCACGCAACAAAGCAATTGATGTATTGCGGCACCAAAAAAGACAAAACGAGGTTTCAAAGAACCTGGCACCCTTACTGCAATCGGAATATACTTTGGTACCAACTGTACAGGATACCATCAATACCAATACCATTGATGATGACCAGTTACGAATGATGTTTGTTTGTTGCCACCCGGCGTTGTCAACCGGGGCACAGGTTTCGCTTATTTTAAGAACACTCTGTGGTTTTAGTGTAACAGAAATTGCCAAAGCATTTGTTACCGGTTACGATACTATTGAAAAAAGACTGACCAGGGCCAGGCAGAGTTTCCGCGAGAACAATGTACAGTTTGAACTGCCCGCTGCAACAGAACTTGACAGTCGCCTCGATAATGTACTGCTGGCGATTTATCTCCTGTTCAATGAAGGCTATAATTCAACACAACACGAAGACCTGATCAGGAAAGACCTGATGCAGGAAGCCATGCAATTGTGCGAACTGATATGCCGGAGCCCATCGGTAGATCATGGTAAAGCACATGCACTGATGGCGCTGGTATGTTTTACTGCAAGCCGTAATGATGCCAGGCTGGATGCGGATGGTAATATTTTATTGCTGAAGCAGCAGGACAGAAGTAAATGGAACACTGCATTGATCAGCAAAGGAATTCTTCACCTCGAAGAATCTGCAGCAGGCGAGCAAATGAGCAAATACCAGCTGGAAGCCGGTATTGCTTATGAACATGCAAGGGCAACCAGTTATGCATCTACCAACTGGAAAAATATTCTTCAATGCTATGACCTGATGTGCCGGTTCTATCCCTCACCCATTGTTGAATTGAACCGGGCCATCGTCATCAGCGAACTTAAAGGCCCGGCTGAAGGGATAAATGCCATTGAAGCAATTAACAATCTTTCTTCATTAAAGAAATATTACCTGTTGCCCGCCACGCTGGGAGAACTGCACCTGCAATTAAACCAATACGATAAAGCTGATACATATTTTGCAGAAGCCATGTTGCTCACCCAATCTGCTGCTGAAAAGAAACTGTTGCAACAAAAAATGAAGCGTTGAAAAGTTGATTTTATTTTTACCTGATTTACCTTTTAATTATTGATCTGCCAGCCTGAGCTTGTTGAATAAAAATACTGTTACGCATCTTTAAGGATTTACTTAAAAATTAGCTTAGGATAATGCTAACTTAGCAGTATGATAAGCGAACTTGAGAATGCATTGATAAAGAGCCGGGCCGATTTTCACCCGGTGGTGGATTTTGATCCTGCCAGGGATAAATTATTTCATTTTGATTTTACAAATAATAATAAAACACTGGGCGCATCTGAAATTGCCGACACTGCATTATTTGCCAGTTATATTGACCGCACCTTAAAATTTAATGATGCAAAATTTGGTATTGGCGGCTATAAAGAGAACCGAACGCTTTACCGGAGAAGCGAATTGTTTGCAGGTGAAGAAGCCCGCTCGCTGCATCTGGGCGTTGATATATGGGGCCCTGCCGGAACGCCCGTGTATGCTGCATTGGGTGGCCGTGTGCATAGTTTTGCATACAATGATAATTTTGGAGATTATGGTGCAACTATAATTCTGTTACATCAGTTGGATGCGATTGCCTTTCATACCTTGTATGGGCACTTGAGTCTTGCAGACCTGGCAAAGTACCAGGAAGGGCAATACATAACCCGTGGCCAGGTGGTTGGGCATTTTGGCCCGCCTGCCGAAAATGGCAACTGGCCGCCACACCTGCATTTCCAGGTAATTCATGAATTGTACACAAAGGGAGATTATCCGGGGGTTTGCAAATTATCTGAAAGCGAAGCTTATTTAAAGAATTGCCCGGACGCTGATCTGATCTTAAATATGATGAAGTATGTGCAGTAGTACTGCGGATGTTTTAATGAAAATTTATGGTGGTTGAACTGCAGGCCGCAAAACCAGCCAGGAACAAAACCCCGGCACTTAATAAAAATCCTTTGGCCACATCATATTGTGCAGGTCCGGTGATAAAAAGTATCACTGCAACCAATATATCCAGCACCGCAGCACCCAGGCACATTAACCCCAGGCCTATTAAAAAATCGTTTGCCTTAAAGCTACCACCGGTAGACAGCAGCAGCAGCAAAGTAAGTCCGAAAACCACTGCCACATTAATCAGAAGCACTTTTATTGCTTTGTTCATAATTAACTTTTTAAAGTAAACAGATCCTGTTGCCTTTCCTGCTGCAACTCTTTTAAATACATTTCTTTATCATCCCTGTAAAATAAGTTCATGGTTTCAAAGGGAATAATGCGGCCGTCTTTATGTACGATATGCACACAGCTTTTTTTAATGGCCCGTACATCAAAATCGTATGCATCAATAAACCGCATGATAATGATACGAAAAAGATTTTCATATCCCAAACCCGGTGCTTCAATTTGTGGCAGGCAGCAAAGCAGTTGTTTCATGTTTTCTTCTACCCGGTCAACCGAAATGCCTGTACTGAAAATATCGATCATCTGTTCGTGTAACGCCTGGTCTTGCTCGTACACGATGGTGTTGCGGCTGTTATCCAGTAAATGTGAAGGATCAATATACCTGGTGAGCGGAAAAGTTTGCCCGGCCAGCTTTAGCGCATAACCCATTACCAGTGCATCGGCATTGCAGGGCACGGGAATAAGATCTTTCGGAGTAAAAATATTTGTCTGGTCTAAAATATTTTGCCGTACTTCTGTTAAGGTTAGTCTGTCGGTAGCAGGGTTGAAATTTTCTACCCTGCCGGCAATTTGTGTGGGTTGAAAAGTAACACCTCTCACACATTTCTGCTTCAATGCAAATTCAATGATCTTTCCGATCTCATCATCATTAACGCCTTTTTGCAGCGTAACAACCAGGGTTGTAGAAAGATTCAATGCATTCAAATGCTCCAGCGCTTTCATCCGGGTGTTGGTAAGATCTTCACCACGCAAGTGTTGCAGGGCTTCGGGTTTAAAGGAATCGAACTGCAAATAAATTTCAAAATCGGGGGCATAGCTTGCCAGCTTTTTGGCAAAATCAAAGTCCTTTGCAATGCGGATGCCGTTTGTGTTCAGCATCAGGTGCCTGATTGGTTTCGATTTTGCAATATCCATGATAGCAAAAAAATCGGGATGCACCGTCGGTTCGCCGCCGCTTATCTGCACCACATCGGGTTCTCCTTCATTGGCAACAATAATATCCAGCATTTTTTCTACTTCTTCCACCGTTCTGTGCCTGCCATAGTGTGGAGAGCTCATGGCATAGCAGGTGGGGCAACTCAGGTTGCAGCGGTCAGTTAGTTCAATTACGGTAAGGCAACTGTGCTGCTCATGATCCTGGCAAAGCCCGCAATCATACGGACAGCCGTAATGTGTTTTGGTGTTGAATTTGAGTGGAGTTTCTGAAGGCTTGTTGTAGTTACGGATATTTTTGTAATACTCAATATCGGTTGCTATCAGCACTTTTTCAAACCCGTGCCTGCTGCAGGTTTTAAGCATGTATACATTTCCGCTTTCAAAAACGATCTTGGCATCCACACGGCGAAGGCAGGTGCTGCAAAGGCTTAGGGTAAAGTCGTAGTAGGTGTAGGGGCGTTCAGGCATATTGTGTTACGATTAATTTTTTAGGTTTTAAAATATAGGCAGCATAATAGATCAGACCGCCTAAACAAACCAACTGAATGGTTGACAAGCCGAAACTAAAAGTATAATGCGGTTTTATAAAATCGGTCATCAACCTGAAAAATAAATAAGCGATCATGAAAATTTTAAAACGGCCGCCGTCAACAAGGCTATATCGTTTTTCTAATTGTACGAGGGCGATCCAGAGCAATGTTAAAAAAACGATCTCGTATAAGGTTACGGGGTGCCTTAGTAAACCATCGCCCAGGTTCATGCCGGTAAAGAATGTTGTTTCCACACCATAGGTTTCTTCATAAATGCCCATACCAAAACAACCGATGCGGCCTATGATAAGCGCTAATATCATGGGGTAAGTAAACAGGTCGCCGCTGCTTTGCTTTTCGCCGATTAGTTTTTTCACACCTTCCACCCCAAACAAACCACCCAAAAAACCACCCACCACGGTTTTGTTGGTATAAAAATAGATCAGTGGGTTAGGGGCTTTTGCAAGGGCAACGGGGTCTTCCAGTCCGCCAACCAAACGGGAGCCAATCAGTGCGCCAAATATGGCCCCGATAATGATCCACAACCTTTTACTGCTATGGATCTGGTCGCCCTTTCCTTTTCGCAGATACAAAAAATACCGGAAGCCGATGAACATGCCCAATGGCTCCAAAATGGCATGCAGCAGTATTTTTAACGAGCCTATTTCAACAGTTATGGGAAAATGCACCTATTTTTATTTTGAAGATAGGCTAAAAAGCCAGAATTGAACTGAACCGGATGGGCTAAAAATTGTTGTAAGAACAGGCTACAAGCCCCTAAAAGCAGTACCTTTACCGTTTGAAAAAAATATAATGGAAATAAAAGCAGGAGTTTTACTGAAAGAGATCAACAGTCCTGATGACTTAAAAAAGTTAAGCAGGGAACAATTACACCAGGTTTGCGATGAACTGCGCCAGTATATTATTGACGTGGTGAGCGTGTATGGCGGGCATTTTGGAGCCAGCCTGGGGGTGGTGGAACTGAGTGTAGCCCTGCATTATGTTTTCAATACACCGTACGATCAGCTGGTATGGGATGTAGGCCACCAGGCTTATGGTCATAAGATTCTTACCGGCCGCAGGGACAATTTTCCAACCAACAGGAAATACAACGGGCTTAGCGGTTTTCCAAAGCGCAGCGAAAGTGAGTACGATACGTTTGGCGTAGGACATTCTTCCACATCAATTTCTGCCGCATTGGGTATGGCCATGGCTTCGCATTACAAAGGCGAGAACGACCGCCAGCATGTTGCTATTATCGGTGATGGCGCCATGACCGCCGGACTTGCTTTTGAAGCGATGAACCATGCCGGTATTGAAAAAAGCAATGTGCTGATCACCCTCAATGATAACTGCATGAGCATAGATCCCAATGTGGGTGCATTAAAAGAATATTTAACCGATATAACCACTTCACATACTTACAATGACCTGAGAGATAATGTGTGGAAGGCATTGGGTAAATTGCCTGTTGGCAAGAATTTTACTCAAACGATGGCAAGCAAGCTGGAAGCAAGTTTGAAAGGAATGGTAAGCCGCAGCAGTAATTTATTTGAAGCATTGAAGCTTCGTTATTTTGGCCCGATTGATGGCCACAACATAACCAAGCTGGTAGACACGTTGAAAGATCTGAAAGATATTCCCGGTCCTAAAATACTGCACATAAAAACAGTAAAAGGGAAGGGGTACGAACTGGCAGAACAGGACCAGACCAAATGGCATGCACCGGGTTTATTTGATAAAGTAACGGGTGAAATTCAGAAGAAAAAATTTGATATTCCGCAGCCACCCAAATACCAGGATGTTTTCGGACATACCATTATTGAGCTGGCAGAAAAAAATAAAAAGATATTTGGTATTACACCAGCCATGCCCAGCGGCTCTTCCTTAAAATTCATGATGGAAAAGATGCCTGACCGTGCATTTGACGTGGGCATTTGTGAACAACATGCGGTTACCGTAAGTGCCGGTATGGCCACACAGGGTATGCGTGTGTTCTGCAATATTTATTCTTCTTTTATGCAACGGGCGTATGATATGGTGATACACGATGTTGCCATTCAAAAACTGAATTGCGCCCGAGCCGATCCATCTTCGTCACGATCAGCACATCGCCCGCTTCAAGCTTTTCCATGAGCTTCACGAAACCCTTGCGC
>JBJTMN010000007.1:0-5345 GCA_046070545.1 Ferruginibacter sp. | reverse complement strand
TTCAAATATTATTTTTTGGATGCACTGCGTAAACCGTATGATAAACAGAAACTCATTGATGATTTTGAAGCATTGAGCAACTATCTGTCGCATACCGAATACAAGTATTTCATGTTCCGCGATTTTCAGAGCCGGAATATTATGATAACACCGGATGACGCAGTTCATTTTATAGACTACCAGGGCGGCATGAATGGAGCTCCTCAATACGATGTGGCTTCTTTACTGTGGCAGGCAAAAGCAAACCTGCCCGATGAATGGAAACAACACCTGCTGGAAGATTATATGACCGCATTTGAAGAAGTGGTGCAGGAGCCTATTGATAAAGATATTTTCCGCAGCCAGTACAATGGCTATGTATTGATACGCCTGCTACAGGTACTGGGTGCATATGGCTTCCGTGGTTTATTTGAACGCAAGGCACATTTTTTAACCAGCATACCGCTGGCTTTGCAAAACCTGAAATGGTTTGTGCAAAACCAAAGTGTAGGTATTGCGGTTCCTGAATTTAAAAAAGTACTGGAGATCTGCATCAGCGATAACGTGATACAGGAATTTACGCCCGTGCAGGCAACAGAAGATACACCGCTGCTGGTTACTATAAACAGTTTTTCATTTATTAAAACCGGCTACCCGAAAGATGAGACCCAAAACGGGGGTGGTTTTGTTTTTGATATGCGGGGCATATTAAATCCCGGAAGGTTTGATGCATACAAACATTTATCCGGACAGGATAAGCCGGTAAAGGATTTCCTGGAACAGCAAACCAAGATGCCCGAATTTTTAAACAGTGTATACAGCATTATTGATATTTCGGTAGAAGATTACATAAAAAGAGGTTTTGAACACCTGGCAATAAATTTTGGCTGCACCGGTGGCCAGCACCGGAGTGTATATGCTGCGGAGGCACTGGCCAGGCACCTGCGCAATAAGTTTAAAGTGAAAATACAATTAAGCCATACAAATAAAAAAAATTGGAAAACCTCAGCTCAGCAATAATTTTTTCGGCGGGATTAGGGACACGCTTTAAACCCTGGACAGATTCGCATCCTAAAGCCCTTGCTATGGTAAACGGTAAACCTTTATTGCAAAGAAATATTGAATACCTGCAGCAATATGGTATTAAAGATGTGGTGGTAAACATCCATCATTTTCCGCAACAGATCATTGATGCGATCAATGAAAACAAAGGCTGGGGAAGTAATGTGATCATCAGCGATGAAAGTGATGAAGTGCTGGAAACAGGTGGTGGCCTGATGAAAGCCCGGCATTTACTGGATAACGGTAAACCGTTTATCTCATTGAATGTAGATATTCTGACAGACCTGGATCTTAATAAGTTAATGGCTTTTCATCAACAACATAAGCCATTAATAACTTTTGGAGTTACTGATAGAAAATCGACCAGAGTATTATTATTTGATGAAGACAACCGCCTGTGTGGATGGAAGAATCTGCAAACAGGCGAAGAGAAAATTTCGATCAATAAACCAAACCTGGTTCAAAAAGCTTATAGCTGCGTGGTTATTTTTCAGCCTGAAATATTCTCTTTGATCAGGCAACAAGGCAAGTTCTCGATCATGGATAGTTATCTTGACCTGGCAGCAGAACATGTTATTCTTGGTTATGACCACAGCGGCGATAAATTAGTAGATGTAGGAAAACCCGAAAGTGTTGCGGTTGCAGAAGCACTATTTAGTTAGCTTCCACAGGTGCTTCAAACGATTTTTTATTTTCCTCTTTAGGCTTAATACCGAAATTGTACCGGAAGGTCAATCCCAGCCTCCGGGTATCGTTGATACGCTCGCCCTGTGCATGTACACTTCCTTGTTGCAAACTGAAAGAAACCTGGTTTGTGTGCAGCAGGTCGTTCACAGAAAGAATGATATTTGCTTTTTTCTTCAGTATGCTTTTATTGGCAGAAACAAAAATACCCCCGAAAGTATTCAGCTCATACAGGTTTTGTAACCCCTTTGTTTTTAAAAACCCCTGCATATTCACTGTAAAGGTTTTTGTTACTTTCAGTTCCTGGAATGCAAAGAAGGTCCAGCTGCCACGTTTGTAATCCAATGGCCGGCCTTCATAAAAACCGGTGTAGTGGTTATAGTTATACAAAGCACCTACATAGAAAAAATATTTACCACCGGGCGGAATACCGCCGATCACTTTGGCATAAAACTCCCTGTTTTTTCCCAGGTTATCCCAGGTGCGTAATGCAATTTTTGTATTGTTATCCTGGTAGGTCACATTACTGAAAATATCTTTTGTGTTGTTGATACCCAATGCAATGACAGGAATATTGTTGAACGTAACATTCAGCTCATAATTGGTGGTAAACTGGGGCTTCAGGTTCGGGTTACCCACATCATACAGGTATTGATCGATATACCTGGGATATGGATTAAGCACTTCATAATATGGCCGCTTGATGCTTTTACGGAATATGGCATTGCCGATCAGTGGCGAGCCGAACATCTTAAAAAGATTATGCTTTATAAAAAGATAAGGGAAAACATCGGTACGTTTAATGGATAAGGTGGTGTCTTTGGGTATCAGCTGCCTTCCGCTGATATCAGTGGTCTCAAGCCTTACACCCGGTTTAATGGTAAACCCGGCAAAGGTTTTTGATACCTGTATATAAGCTGCTATGATGTTCTCCTTGTACCGGAAAGTATTTGTTTGAAAGTTATCAGTAAATGAAATATTGTTGCCGGTATCCTTTGTGTAGTCAGAGCTGTTTTGGCTGCTGCTGATGGTTGCTTTAAAACCTGTTTCAATGGTAAGGGTTTTAGGTAGCTTCATCACCAGGTCGGTCTGAATGAGGAAGATATTTTTATCGCTGTTATTAATCCCATTGCCGCTTATAGCTGGCCTTGCCGGCAGGTAATAATTGTTTCGGTAAAACTGGGTATTCCTGTTTCCGTAATAGTTATAATCAAACTGGCTTGTCCATTCACTGCCCAGCGTATCTATTTTATATCTGGTTGAAATATTGCTTCCGAGATAAGTTGTTTTGTTGGCACTGTTAATGTCCGACACATTTTTACCAAGTATTGCGGGAAAAGGATCCTTGCTGATATCAATTCCGTTCAGGGCAAAACTTTTTCCGTTTGTATAGCTCATGCGAAGGTCGTAAGCTGCATTGAATTTTGGGGTAAACTGGTAATCAATGCCGGCATTGAGGTAATTATTGGTGGTTGGGTATGTGGTGTAAGATTGCTGTGCGATCAACGAAGAATCTTTACTGATCAGCCTGTCAGAATTCAGTTCTTCAAAATTATTCCTGCTGGTAAACTGGTAGTTGAGATAACTGTTTATTTTTTCTGATCCTTTGTTGATATTAAAACCGGCAGTTTTGGTGGCATATACTCCCTGGAACCAGGCGGCATTTACCGTGCCATTGGTGCCCAGTTTTACGCCTTTCTTCAAAATAATATTAACCATACCCCCACTGCCCGATGCATCGTATTTGGCAGAGGGGTTACGCAGTATCTCAATTTTACTTACACTGCCTGCGGGTAAACTTTTCAGCAGCGAAGCAATATCGGCGCTGCTCAGTTTCATTTCCCTGCCATTAATTAAAATGGTGGCAGGTGTGGTACTGCTTAAATATACATTACCATCTTGGTCCACAATGGCTCCCGGTGTTTTTTCAAGTACTTCGTAGGCATTGGTACTGCTGTTGGCCAGTACTTCAGCATCAACAATGGTTTTATCATCATCCTGTTTTATCAATGGTTTCCTGGAAACAACCACCACATCGCCCATGGTAGTATTCTTTTGTTTCAGGATAAAATTTGTGGTAACAGGTTTATCAGTAACAGTAATTATTTTTTCGCTGCTTTCAAAGGATACGGAGCTGAGTTTAAGTATGTATTTTGAAAATTGTTTAACAGTAAAATCCACATTGCTTTTATTTACTGCCTGGCTGCTCACTAAAATTGTATCGGGCAAAAGGTAAAGCTGCAGGGTAACGCTGGATGAAGTATCAGTCCTGGGGAAATTCAATATTACTTTAAGCGTGCTGTTTTTTTGGGCAAATGCAAGGCCACTAAACAGTAGCAGGCTGCCGAAAAAAATCACAGTTTTTCTGATCATTAAAAAATTTTTATTGAATTTGGCTGGCCATACAGCAATAGCCTGTGTAAGGGTACGTTCCGGTTTTATATAGCAGCATTCTTATTTCTCAAAAAGATCCTTCTTATCTACCACTTTTACCTGTTTACCTGCTTTGAGGGTTTTGCTTACCACATCATAAGGCCCTGTAACAACCAGGTCGCCTTCTTTAAGCCCGGCTGTAATTTCAATGTTGTTTATATCCTGGATATCTGTCTTTACTTTAACCTTACTTACTTTTCCTGCTTTATCAATCACAAAACATACAACTTCCAGGTCATCTTCCAGCGAAGTGGTTGTTTTTACATTGGATTCGTCTACTTTTTTGATGCTGGTTTTTAAGCTGTCGTTCTTATCACGGGTAGTAACGGCATTAATCGGTACACTTAATACATTGGTATGTGTCTTGGTTTGTATATCGGCGCTGGCGCTCATTCCGGGGCGGAAGGGGAATGTACCTTTGCCCAGGAGATCAGAATAACTTTCCGGCAGGATGCGTATATACACTTTATATTGTGTTACATCAATGGTTGTAGAAGCTAATGCATTTTGCGATGCAGCACCATTATTACTGCTGGCGATCTGTGTTACAATTCCTTTGAATTTCCGGTCGCTGTAAGCATCTACTTCCACCAATGCACTATCGCCCAGTTTCACTTTAGGAATATCATTTTCTCCCACATCCACCCTTATCTCGATCTTGCTCATATCGGCGATCCTTAAAATTTCGGTACCTACAGTAAAACTATTGCCCGATACACTCTCTCCCTTTTTCACATTTAATAAAGAGACCACACCATCCCTGGGAGCTACAATAGCAGTTCTGCTCAGGTCTTTATTGGCCCTTTGTAAACTGGCCTGTGCTGTTTGCACATTGGCACGGGCGCTTTGTACATTGGCCTGCGTGCTTCGTATACCTTCTTTTGCTGCATTGTAATTTGCTTTGGCTGCTTTTAAAGTAGTTTCTGCCACATCCATTTCGCTGCGGCTGATCACTTTATCATCAAATAATTTTTTAGAACGGTCGTAAGCCCGTTGTGCCTGTTCCATCTGTGCATCCAGCGCTGCAAGCGCCGCCTGTGCATTACTTACCTGGGCCTGTACACTGCTTACCTGTGCCTGCGATTGTGCCACCCCGCTGGCCGCCTGGCTGCGTTGTATATTGTAAAGCGCGGACAGCTGCTGGCCCGCATTGATCCCGATGTTTACAATATACAACGCAGCCAGGC
>JBJTMN010000006.1:0-12559 GCA_046070545.1 Ferruginibacter sp. | reverse complement strand
GGTGGTATCAAAATTCAGCATCCAGGTGGTATAAGCCCTGCATATTAACTGGCTCGATTTTAATGTATCCGGAATATCAAAATGTCCCTCTGAACTGCCCGTAAAAACGGGACTTATCTGCTGCTTTATAAGTTTTCCCTTGTCATCATAAATTGCTGCATAAAAATTGGTACTGCGTTCTGATGGCAAATTCTCTTCAAACAGGTAAGCCTTAAACCAGATGGTTTCACCGGGCAGGTAAGATTCCTTATCGAAATGGATATGAATTTTTTCCTTTGGGAAATTGGTACCATACAAATTGATACTGTTTTCAATATTTTGGGCCGGTAGGGTACATGAAAAGAGAATGGCTGCAAAAAAGCAGCAGATCCTGATTAAGTTTTGATTTGGCACAGCGTTGGGTTTTGTTCAATGAAATTAAATAAAATATTTAATCAAAACTTAATTCATTAACCAGGTTATTCATTTTAACAACTAATTTTAACGTTTGCATAAAAAAAAGCCCCCCGGAATGCCAGGGGGCTTTTTTATAATCAGGTTTGTATTAATAGTTGCTCAAAGTCATTTCCACTCGCCTGTTTTGCGCACGTCCTTTGGCAGTTTTGTTATCTGCAATTGGCTTGGTTTCACCATATCCTGTTGAACTTAAGCGGCCTTCAGCAATACCTTTGCTAACCAGGTAAGCTTTAACTGAAGCAGCCCTTCTGTTAGACAGATCCAGGTTATACTCATCTTTACCCTGGTCATCAGTATGGCCATCGATCTGAACTTTAAAAGTAGGATTTTCATTCAGGATCGTAACAACATCATCTAATCTCTTGTTAGATTGCTTTAATAATTTATCGCTTGCAGTTGCAAAGAATACATTTTTAGCAGCCACATTAACCCGCTTGATAATATCAGGGCTTATTACAGGGCAACCATAGTTTGAAGCAGGTCCTTTTTCGTTGATACACTTATCTTCTTCATCATTAACACCACCACCATCAGTATCAGGAATAGGGCAACCCTGGTAACGGGCTAACCTGGTACAGTAGGGCATTTATCAACTTCGTCATTGATACCGTCTTTATCAGTATCCGGTATTGGACAACCCTGGTAACGGGCTAAACCTGGTACATCAGGACATTTATCTTCTGCATCTGTAATACCATCACCATCCCTGTCCGGACAGCCTTGTAAAGATGCAAGGCCTGCAACATCAGGACACTTATCAAGAGAATCCAGAATACCATCTCCATCCCTGTCTTTTGGGGGTTCAACAACTGGTATTACCACAACTACAGGGGCTGGTTCTTTCTTTTTAAACAAAGGAGCCACAACACCCAGGCTGTGATAGAAATGATATGATGCATTTTCTGTAACTGGTACCCTGTATTGGGAATTAAGCATTAAGTAAACCTCGTCAACAACTTTAACCTGTGCACCAATCCCAAAAGGCATAAATGCTGCATAATATCCGCCAAACTTTGATGCGCCAATACCTGCTGTCAGGAATGGATTCAGAATATATTTATCCGACAATAATTTTAAATTAACTGTTGCAGCACCTTCTAACAGCAAACGCGGATCAGTGGTTGGTGTTTTTGCATTCGGATAGTTTAAAAATGAGCCGGATAAAGTCCCTGCAAAATCCAGGTGCTCATTTAAACCCTGAAAATAACTTATTGCCATACCAGCATTCATTGCACTGGTTTTGTGCCATATTTTAGTATTGATCGTGTTACCTAAACCAACTGCACGAACACTTTGGGCTGTCTTGAAATCATTGAGGAAAAAATGAATTCCAAAAGATGGTCGCTTTTTATATTCACCTTGTCCAAAAGATGATGCGAACAGGCCTAGGCCTATAAATGCTAATAAGATTTTCTTCATAATTGTTAATTTTCTAAATCGCAACAAAAATAGCTGCTTAACTTCAAAACATAAAATATTATTACAACTATTATTATTAAAAAATCTAATGGATATGGCGAAAAAAATACATACAATTACTTGGGAATTGCTTTTTTATCTACCAGTTCCACTTTTACCCTTGTAAGCCCGTTGGAAACATACCCCAGCTTTTGGGCTGCAGCCTTTGATAAATCTACAAGCCGTTTCATTTTTGGATGGATGCGGTCGTTAACTTTTACGATCACCGATCGGCCATTTCTTAAATTGGTTACTTTGATCCAGGTACCCAGGGGCAAAACATTACAGGCACAGGTGAATTTTTTCTGATCAAATGCCTCCCCGCTTGCTGTGCGCCTTCCGTTAAATTTTGAGGAATAAAAGCTGGCCTGTCCGTAAAAGACCCTTGTAGTTTTTTTTGTTTTTGCCTTATCGTTTACAGGATGACTTTGTGCATTTGCTGAAAGCGGAAAATTAAAAAGAACAATGGACAGTAATAAAAAACTATTAACTGTAATTCTGCTAAAAAATAGTTTTGGTTTCATGCACATCATTAAAGGTAATATTTAAAAACGCTTTTGCAGAATATCACTTTTTTGCAAAATATTTTTCCATCAGTTGTTTATCCTCGCCATATATATCTTCATAAAATCTTATTACCCCGTTTTTCCCTTCACAAGTAAAATAGCGGATGAATAAGGGGATATGGTTTTTCACATCTATGATATGGCGCTCCTTATTACTTATCCAGTTCCTGATCGAGTCGGCCGTGTATTTTAATGAATCCCTGTTCTTACTTAAAGTACTGTCGTTACCAGCAATATAATAAGCCAGCTTTTCCCATTCCTGTACACGTACACAGCCATGGCTTAAAGCCCGGGAAGCATTTTTAAAAAGGTAGCGCTGGTTGGTGTCGTGCAGGTAAACGGCATAGGGATTATCAAAATTAAATTTAATGACCCCCAGTGAATTGTTATCGCCGCTACCCTGTACGATCCTGTAAGGGATTCCTTTTGAATATTTAGCCCAGTTAATTGATCCCGGGTTGATCACTTCTCCCTTTCCGTTCATCAGTTTTAAACCTAACCTCGAAATATAATTTGGATTATTTTTCAGCTTGGGCAAATATGATTTTACAATGATGCTCGTTGGCACTGTCCAGGTCGGGTAGGTTACAATATCTGAAATTTCAGAAGTAAGCAATGGTGTTCTGGTTTCGGGTTTGCCACAAATAACTTTCGATTCAAAAACTACCGTATCTGCATTTACCAGTTCAAGATAGAACCCCGGCAGGTTTACCCAGATATATTTTTCAGGCATTTTTTCCTGCAATTGTTTATACCTGTCTAATGTAATGGCTATCCTTTTGAATTTTTCTGCATCATTACTGTTCAGAGATGCTATTAACTCCTTTCCGTATTTTCCGTCAGTCTTTAATCCTTTCTGAGCCTGGTATTTTTTTATCGCTACGGAAAGCTCGGTTGAATCCGCCGGTTTTTTCCCGGGGCTGATGCAGCTACTTTCTGACAGCCTTTTTTGCAGTGTTTTAATAAAGAAAAGAGAATCATTGGCATTCCCTTTTTTATAAGGATAGGTTACATGGGTGAAAACCCTCCTGTCCATACTATCAACAAATCTTTTTATACCTTTCTTAAGTTCCCAGTATTTTTTTAACCTGGGCTGAAGTGAAACAAATAATCCGGTGAGGTCTTTTTTCTCAAGCAACGTATTCAGTGAAGCAATAAAGAACTTATCAACCAGCAAAGAATCTTTATTCAATGATAAACTATCTGGCTGAAGACGCCCCTGTTTCAGGTCTTTGATTATACACATAAACCCATCAGTGAGCAAAAGATCAGCCTGGGTCCAGAAGTTTACATTCATCCTTGCAACAGAATCCCTGTCCAGCGTATCCTTCAGGACTTTCAGCCTGCTATAATGATAATCATTCGGAAAAAGACCTTCATTCTCTGCATGTTTTATGAAGGTATACAATGAATCAGCCAGCGGCTGCCATTTTTCTGTACTGCTCCAAACTGGTTTCTGATCGCTTTTTTTATAAAAATCTGTAACGATCCCGGGCAGATTCAATGATATACTGTCATATATCTTCCCCGCATTATCAGACATTATATTTAAAACAGTTCCTATCTGATCAGCAACCTCTTTATCCATAGCATTGGGATTGGTAACCTTTTTTTTATCCTCGCCGTTGCTATGATTGGTGCAGGAGCTGGTAAAAAAAAGAATACTGATCGCAAAATAGCTACAATGTTTTAAGACATAGTACATATTTCGGGTTAAATAATTGTAACTTGATACTAAATTTTCATTCGGCTAAAACAATGAAACTGATACTCACAAACAAGATAATACTTCGTTTTCAATTGTCATTATTTTATGTATTAATTTTTATATTAGTTATCCCCGATGTTGTTGCGCAGGATACCAGCTTTAACAAATATGGTTTGTGGGTGATAAGCGATGTAGCTGAATTACAAAAAACAATTGCAAAAGACCCTTCAAAAAAAATGGTGGATCTAAAACAGACAAATGCTACCCTGCTGTTTGATCTGAGATATGCCGGAAAGAATAATTTCACGCATCAGAAATTATACCCTTCAATCAAAACAACTTATATGCGTAAAGCTGCAGCTGATTCTTTAGCTGTGGTACAGCAGGAATTAAATAAAAAAGGATTGGGGCTTAAAATTTTTGATGCCTACCGGCCTTACTCAGTAACGGAAAAATTATGGGAGCCCGTAAAAGATGACCGCTATGCTGCCGACCCGAAAAAAGGCAGCGGGCACAACCGTGGTATTGCTGTTGACCTAACCATTATCCGGCTAACCAATAAGGAAGAATTGAATATGGGTACTGGTTTTGATAATTTCAGTGATACCGCCCATCACAGTTTTAACAATTTACCGGATACTATTTTACAAAACAGGCTACTTTTAAAGGCCAGTATGGAAAAGCATGGATTTAAAGAACTGGATACAGAATGGTGGCATTATTATTTACCAAACACGACCAGGTACGAACTACTGGACATGGATTTTAAAAAACTTAAACTTTTAAACAAGAAAACAAATGATAACTGATGCACTTATTACTCTTTTTGAAAGAGACCTCCAAAGACTTAGGACAGAGATCGAATTGTATAAGGCTGAAGAGAATATGTGGATCATACAGGGTGGGATCAGCAACAGTGCGGGCAACTTATGCCTGCACCTGATCGGAAACCGCAGCCACTTTATAGGTGCCATGCTTGGCAATACGGGGTATATCAGGCATAGAGAAGATGAATTCCTTTTGAAAAATATCCCCAGGCAGGATCTGGTCATCAATATTGAGAACTGCAAACTTATAGTCAGAAATACGTTGGCTGAACTTACCGAAGCCGATCTTGAAAAAGAATTTCCGCAGCAGGTATTTGATAAAAGTATCAACACTGAAATGATGCTGATGCACCTGAGCACACATTTAACCTATCACCTGGGACAGATCAATTACCACAGGCGTTTACTAGATCAATGAATAACCCTGGGGATTTTTTGCTCCAGTAACAGCAGGTCGGCTAAAACAAAAGCTGTTACAGCCTCTAAAATAACAGGCACACGTAATGCTATGCACAGATCATGTCGGCCTTTTACAGAAAACCCTTCAACTGCATTGGTTTCAATATTCAGGGTTTGTTGCTCCAATGGTGTTGATGAGGTTGGTTTGATGGCAATACGAAAAACCAGGTCATTGCCATTTGTAATACCACCAACAATGCCACCTGCATGATTGGTAAATGTTTTACCATCTTTGCTTTCAAGTGCATCGTTATGCTGGCTGCCAAACATCTTTGCCGCAGCAAAACCAGCACCGAATTCAATACCTTTTACCGCCGGTATGGAAAATACGGCATGGCTTATCAACGATTCTGCAGAATCAAAAAATGGCTCTCCCAAACCAACCGGCAATCCGTTCACCCTGCACTCAACGATACCACCTATACTATCTTTTGCATCTACTGCTTTTTGCAAACCTTTTTCCAGGTCGGCCTCTCCCCCTATTTCTAAAATAGATGCGTTGATATTAATTCCTGTTAATATTTTTTTTGCAACTACTCCTGCAGCAACCAAACAAACAGTCAGCCTTCCGCTGAAATGCCCGCTGCCCCTGTAATCTTCGTTGCCGCCATATTTGGCTGTTGCTACAAAATCTGCATGGCCTGGCCGGGGCACTGCACGCAGTTTTTCATAATCAGCACTCCTGGTATTATTATTCTCAAACAAAATGGTAATGGGTGCGCCAGTAGTTTTTCCATTAAACAAACCGGTTTTAATGAATGGTATATCGTCTTCCTTGCGGGGTGTGGTTCCTTTGGCACCAGGCTTCCTTCTTTCAATATCAGATGCAAAATCCTCTACACTTAAAGGCATACCAGCCGGACAACCATCAATAGTAAGGCCCACACATTCGCCATGCGATTCGCCAAAAATATGTACCCGAAAAATGCGGCCGAAAGAATTCATAGTTGATCCGTTAATTGGTTAATCCGTTAAACCGTTCACTTGTAAAGATACAGATGCATCCAGCAATTTCAAATCATCAAAAAAAGCCGGGTAAGATTTATTTACTGCTTCAGCATCTTCAATGATGGTTTCTCCGCTGGCGCCTAATGCCGCAACAGCACAGGCCATGGCTATGCGGTGATCGTGACGGGAATGAACTGTTGCCCCTTTTACACCTTCCCCTCCCTTTATCATCATCAGATCGTCCTGCAGTTGAATTTCTACACCCATTTTCAGAAATTCTTCCTGCAGGGTGATGGCACGGTTACTTTCTTTATGGGCAAGCCTGCTTACACCTTCTATAACAGAGGTACCGTTACAATAAGCTGCCAATGCAACCAATGGCGGAAAAAGGTCCGGGCAATCTGTTGCGTTAAAATGAAAAGGCTTTCCCGTGAGGTGCAGCGATTTGTTAATTGAAATTTGTTTTTCTTCTATTGAAATATTTGTTCCGCAATCCATCAATGCTTTTAAAACAGCTTTATCAGCCTGTGTTGAAAACACATCCAGTCCTTTCACTGTTATTCCTCCTGCAATTGCTCCTGCAACCAATAAAAATGCGGCACCGCTCCAGTCGCCCTCAACAATATAAGTTTGTGGCTTTTGGTTTATGTTTTTTGGATTGACCAGGAATTTTTCATAATTATCATTCTCAACATCATATCCAAACTGCTTCATCATTTGCAGGGTAAGATCGATATATGGTTTACTTTTCAGGTTGGTTACTGAAATGGTAACAGGTTTTACAGCAGCTTTTGCAAAGGCAATTAAAAGCCCGGTTAAAAACTGGGAACTAAGTGAACCATCAATGGTAATATCTGCAGGCTGAAGCGGGCCTTGTATTTTTATAGGAAGATACCCGTTATTGGATTGAATTGAAATACCCAGTTCCGGAAAGATATCATCAAAAAAATGCATAGGCCTTTTTAAAAGACTTCCTGTTCCTGTAATGGTAATTGCTTCAGATGATAATGCGGCAATGGGAGTAAACATACGGATACCCAAACCGCTTTCGCCGCAATTGAGGGCCGCACCCCCGGCCCCTGAAGGCGGAGTATCAGCGCTTTTCAATTTCATCTTTTCTATATCTACACTTCCATCCGGATTAGCATTGACTATCGCACCCAGCATTTGAATAATATCAATCGCAGCCAGGTCATCATTGCTTTTTCCCGGATTTATCAGAGTCACCCGTCCTTCTGCAAGCAAGGCCAATGCGCAGGCCCTTTGCATACTGCTTTTAGAAGCAGGTGCTTTGATTTCGCCAGAAATGATTGAAGGCTGTATTTTTACGATCACTATACTATTTCTTTAAAGTGCTTTTCCAGCTCCGTTAAACTGATATATTTTATTTCGGCATGGCCGATCTTGTGCAAGAGTATAAACTGTACCCCGTCTCCCAGTCGTTTCTTATCCATTTTCAAAACCTCAAATACCCTGGCATGATCAGTCTCAACATCAACCGGCAAATGATACCGTGCCAGCAACCTCACAAGTTTTGCAGCATCATCTGCATGCAAATTATTCAGCTGAACAGATAAATTGCATGCCGCAACCATTCCAATACTCACCGCATGGCCATGTGGTATACCGTGCAGGTTTTCAATGGCATGGCCAATGGTATGGCCAAAGTTCAAAAGTTTTCTCTCCCCTGTTTCAAATTCATCCTGCGTAACAACTGATGTCTTTATTTCCACGTTCTTCTCTATAAGATCGGCTATCAATGTTCTGTCTGCCTGGTATTCGTGTAAAGAATATTTTTCCAGCACTTTAAACAGTAGTTCATCCTTTATGCAGGCGTGTTTTATTACTTCTGCAAAACCATTTATCCATTCCTTAACAGGCAATGTTTCCAGGAATGCATAATCATAAAAAATGAACCCTGGCTGAAGAATGGTGCCTACCATATTTTTATATACTCCAACATCAATACCATTTTTTCCTCCGATGGCAGCATCTACCATGGCCAATATGGTTGTGGGTACCAGGCCGAATTTTATTCCCCGCATGTATATTGAAGCGATATAACCGGTGATATCGGTTACCACCCCTCCTCCCACACCAATTAAAAAGGTATTTTTACCGGCGCCCATCAATAATAATTCTTCAATGACTGAATCTACCGTGAATTGATTCTTGTATTCTTCACCGGCTGCGATTTGTATTACCCGGTATCCTGCAAATTTGTCTTTGTGAAGTTCGTAGATGTTTTCGTCAGTAATGATAACGGTCCATGCATCCGGCAGCAAATCTTTAATTGCTGTAAAATCTGCATCAAAATAACAGGTTACTTTTTTCTCGGAAAATGTATACTCAGATGTATGCATGGTATAAGTTTCATAATATTTTAGAAAGATCAGGAGTTCATTATTTTGTTCTGGTGCTGGATACTTTCCAGGTGCACTGCATCAAAATACTTAGTGATGAATTCTTTTGTAAGTCCCAGGACTTCTCCTTTTTTATATGCCCTTTCCAGGATATCGTTCCAGCGATTGGTTTGTAAAATGGTAATGTTATTATTCTTCTTGTACTCACCAATTTTATCTGATAGTTTCATCCGTTGCCCCAGGAGTGTAAGTAATTCATCATCTACCTGGTTTATTTGTTCACGCAAGGTGGTAAGCGCATTGATGAATTCCTGTTCGGTGGTTGTTTCGTGCCGCCATACCAGTTCATTCAGCATCTCCAGTAAACGTTCTGGTGTAACCTGCTGTTTTGCATCGCTCCATGCATTGTCCGGATCAATATGACTCTCCATCATCAGGCCATCAAAATCAAGATCAATACTTTTTTGTGCCACCGACTGCAGTAATGTACGGTTACCGCAGATATGGGAAGGGTCGCATATCAGGGGCATCCCCGGGTATCTCCTTTTCATTTCAATTGGCAAATGCCACATAGGAGCATTCCTGAATTCTGTATTGCCATAAGATGAAAATCCTCGGTGTATCATTCCCATTTGTTGAATACCCACTTTTTGCAAACGCTCAATGGCACCACTCCACAATTCAAGGTCGGGGTGTACAGGATTTTTTATCAGCACCGGCACATCCACTCCACGCAAAGCATCGGCAACTTCCTGCACGCTGAAAGGATTCACAGTTGTTCTGGCGCCGATCCATAGCATATCCACATTAAATTTCAATGCATCTTCCACATGCTTGCCTGTTGCAACCTCTACCGTTGTTGGTAAACCGGTTACCTGTTTTGCTTTTGCAAGCCATGGCAATGCTATAATGCCGTTGCCTTCAAACAAACCTGGCTTTGTACGGGGTTTCCAGATACCTGCACGCAGCATATCCACTTTGCCGGTTTTAGCCAGGCGTATTGCTGTTTCCAGCATTTGGTCTTCCGTTTCTGCACTGCATGGACCGCTGATGATAAGCGGCCTTTTGTTCCATTTTTCCTGCATTAGTTCTTTCATAGTCTGTATTTCAGTTTTCATTTCACTTAATTTTATGTTACCGGTATCAGTAATTCTGTTTAAAACCTTCAGCCTGTTCTGAAGGCGTAACACGCTCTTTTATTTTCAGGTCCAGATTCATCTTTATTGAAGCGGATTTTCAGGTCCACCCCATATTCAAGTCCGGTCTTGTTGCCATGTAGAAAATTCCATTTCAAATTTTCTTTCAATTTTACCATGTGTACCAACTTCTTTCCAGCCCTGCATTTTATAAAAGTTGTAGGCCCTGCTTTCGGGGTCTGTACCCAGCCATATCTTTTTATTGGTTTGTAAAAAATACCAATCCATCATAACCTGGTGCAATTTTTTACCAATACCCCTGGCCTCAAAATCGGGATGTACAAAAAGCGCCCAAACATTATTGTCTACCAGGTCCACAATTGCAAAGCCAACTATTTTTTCATCCACTTCACAAACCCAGCCCTTACCTCTCCTGGTCATATATTCTTCCACATCTTCATCAGGAACCAGGGAGGGGTCGGACAACCTGTTTTCTTTAACTGCATTTCTTACAAACTGTATCTGGCTTATATCCTTTATTTCTGCTTCCCTGAAAATCATAAAAAATTTATTTTAGGATCCTTTTGATCTTATTGGCATTCTCAATAAGTTCCACCAGGTAATCGATATTCTCTTTTTCAATACTGGCTTTAAATTTTCTTAGCTGCGATATATGTTCATTTAAAACATCCAGCACATTCTCTTTGTTCTGCAAAAAGATGGGTGCCCACATCGCTGCATTACTCTTGGCAAGCCTTACCGTACTCTCAAACCCACCCCCAGCCATTTCAAAAATAGCATCTTCTTCCTTTTCTTTTTCTAAAACTGTGTTTGCCAGGGCAAAAGAAGTAATATGCGATATATGGCTTACATAGGCAGCATGTATATCATGATTCGCTGCATTCATATAAATAATATGCATGCCCAGATCTTTGTACATTTTTTCAACGGTACTCAAAGCAAAATCACTGCTATCCTCTTTATCGCAAATAACACAGGCCCTGCCAGCAAAAGCTCCCCTGGTAGCAGCTGCCGGCCCGCTGAATTCTGTCCCCCACATCGGGTGCGTAGCTACGAACTGTTTTCGATTAGGATGTTTTTTTACAGCATCACACAAGGCGCTTTTGGTTGAGCCTGCATCGATCACGATCTGCTTTTCCTTTACCAGGTCCATCACCTGCAAAACCACATCAACAGTAGAATCTACCGGGATAGCAATATAAATGATATCTGCTTTTTTTACAGCTTCTTCAAGCGGCAGGGATTCGTCAATGATCCCTAATTCCACAGCCTGTGCAATACTTTCAGGATTTGTGCCAACACCAATCACTTTACCGGCCATCCCCAGGTCCTTTAAGCACAGTGCCATCGAGCCCCCTATCAAACCAACACCAATAATTGTAATTGTCATGATCTTATTTATTACTGATTCTGCTAATTGCTTCTGTTATATGCTCTTCTTTGCAACATAAACTTACCCTCACATATTTATCTCCGGCATTTCCAAATATACCACCAGGCGTAATAAATACATTGGCTTTGTATAATACTTCATCACTTAATGCATAACCATCTGTATAGGCATCAGGAATAGCGGCCCATACAAACAACCCTGCCTGGTCTTCTGAATAACTGCAATTCAGCAGATCCAACAGTTCAAAAACTTTTTCTCTTCGTGCTTTGTAGACTTCATTTACAGCATCATGCCAGTCTTTATCCAGCGTTAAAGCTTTTGCTGCAGCCAGTTGCAGAGGCAGGAACATCCCACTGTCCATATTACTTTTAAAGCGCATCACATCATCTATAAAATTTTTAGCTCCGCAAAGCATCCCAATACGCCAGCCAGCCATGTTGTGCGATTTACTCAGAGAGTTTAATTCCAACACGCAATCTGCAGCGCCCGCTGTTGCCAGCAAGCTCAAAGGCTTTTCATTTAAAATAAAACTGTAGGGATTATCGTGCACCAGTAAAATATCATGTTTTTTTGCAAAGGCAACCAACTGGCTAAAAACTGATTCTACAGGCAATTGCCCCGTAGGCATATGCGGATAATTGACGAACATCAGCTTCGCTTTCACCAGGTCATTTTTTTCAATGGCTGCAAAGTCAGGAAACCAGTCCAGGTCACCGGTTAACTGGTAAGATATACAGGTTGCACCTGCGATGGTTGCAGCAGCTTTATAAGTTGGGTAGCCAGGATCGGGAATCAGCACAACATCTCCTTCATTTAAATAAGTCATGCAAATATGCATGATGCCTTCCTTGCTACCTATCAGCGGCAATATTTCCGAATCCGGCTGCAGCGTTACGCTGTACCATTTTTTATACCAGCCGGCAATGGCATTCCTTAAAACCGGGCTTCCCTTATAGCTTTGATAAGCATGTGTTGTTGGCTTTAATGATTCTTCCTGAAGCACTTTAATAACATCCGGATGCGGCGCCAGGTCAGGACTTCCAATACCCAGGTTGATGATCTTCCTTCCCTGCTTATTCAGTTCATCTATCTCTCTCAGTTTTTGAGAAAAATAATATTCACCGATCCCATCCAGTCTTTTTGCAGTTTTCATACTATACAATTTTTCCATTTTTGTACTTTCCCAAAACAGCTAATTCATCAGTTACAGATTTTAACTTAACC
>JBJTMN010000005.1:0-4090 GCA_046070545.1 Ferruginibacter sp. | reverse complement strand
GCATAAACCTATTATTGATAAGATAAAGAACGGAACCTGTTTGTTTATTTACAGTGCCGATAATACTTATTTAAAAAAGTCGAGGATCATTAATGCTTAATAAGGAGAGCCCCCTGAGGAGTCTGCCTTACTGGAGAACCACATAAGTACATAGTTCGCAATAGAATAAGCTACATAGGATATTATGTGGCTTTTTCTATGTTTATATATAAATATGAGGTTCAGAAATCCTGTAGGTTGGGTTATCCTGATAATCACTTAAAAACTTTTTAAAGCATTTTTCTGATCAGTTTGCCCAGCATCATAAAACTATATTCTACATCTTCATTCCAGGGTTTGCCAAAGCTTATTCGGATGAAGTTTGAATAATTATTGCCGGATGAGAATATCTTGCCGGGTACTATGGATATATGATGTTTCATGGCTTCCGTTCGCAGTTTAAATGCATTTACTTTTTTATTCAGTTCCAGCCACAAAATAAAACCGCCATGCGGGCGTGATACTTTTGTATCTGCAGGCAGGTATTTAATGATAGCCTGAACATAACGCAGGCTCTGTGTATGTAATGCTTTGCGCAGGTTTTTCAAATGGAATTCGTACCGGCCATATTTCAGATAATGGGCAATGGCTGCCTGGGTGAGTGTGGGACTGCTGATGTTTTGTATCCGTTTTAATTGTTTTACAGCATCAAAGAATTTTCCGGGTATTACCCACCCGATGCGGTAACCGGGCGAAAGCGATTTGGAAAAGGACGAACAATGCATCACCATGCCTTTGGTATCGTAGTATTTGCAATTACGTGGCCTGGTCTTTCCAAAGTAAAGCTCTCCATAGATATCATCTTCAATTAAAGGGATATTGTGTTTGGTTATGATCTCAACCAGTTTCTTTTTATTTTCATCAGGCATACAGCTGCCTAACGGGTTATTAAAGTTGGGCACAAAAACACAGGCCTTTACTGCAAATTTTTTAATGGCTTTTTGAAAATGGTCAAGATCAATTCCTGTTAACGGGTTTGTGGATATCTCTACTACTTTTAAACCAAGACTTTCGATGGCCTGGTTTATGCCAAAATAGGTTGGGCTTTCCACTGCCACTGTATCACCAGGTTTTGTTACAGCTTTTAAACAAAGGCCAATAGCTTCCAGGCAACCCGAAGTAATGATGATATCATCAGCTTTTATAGAAGCCCCCCAATTGAAAGCCAGTTTGGCTATTTGTTTTCTCAATTCAGGATTACCCTGGGTATGTTCATAATCCAGGCAGTTGTTTTTTGTGTTGCGTAATGCATAGATGGCCGATTTGTTCAGCTTGGCCGATGGTAATAAAGAGGAATCTGGTACGGCCAGCGCTAAATTGGTAACAGTTCCGGCAGCTATATCAGTGTAAATAGATGCGATCATTTCCTTTACACTCACATCATGCGAGAGCGTGTCCTGTGTTACACTGTTTGGTAAATCCGGGAAATGCCTGTGATTAAAACGAACATAGTATCCCGACTTGGGCCTTGATTCTATCAGCCCTCTTCCTTCCAGGTGATAGTATGCCTGAAATGCAGTACCCATACTGATTCCATACTCATCACTCAATACCCTTACGGAGGGGAGTTTATCGCCGATACGTAATACTTCGTCAGCGATCATTTTTTCAAGTCCATCAGCTACCTGTATGTAAAGATGGTCATCTGAATTGAATGTTTTTTTCATGATCTGTAAATCTGATATAGTCAAAAATACTGAATCTGAATCTGTTTTAAACAAAAAAAATACCCAAATTTTGCTCTGTAAAAAACTTAAAAACCAAAATTTATGGAAATGATAGCAGACATTCCCGTTCGAAAAGTAAGTCATTCAAGGATCAGCGAAGTTGATTTTGATCAGCTTGAATTTGGTAAATATATAGCCGACCACATGCTGGTTTGCGATTATGCCAACGGAGAATGGAAAGAGTCACATATTGTACCGTATGCAAATCTTTCACTCAGTCCATCTGCATTGGCACTGCATTATGGCCAAACGGTTTTTGAAGGGATGAAAGCATTCAGGATGCATGATGGTCGCATCAATATATTCAGGATGGAAAAACATTATGACCGTTTTGTAAAATCATTACAAAGGATGTGCATGGCAGTACCACCCAGGGAAATATTTATGGATGGACTGATGCAACTGATCGGTCTCGATAAAGCCTGGGTTCCTGTAAAAGCCGGTCATGCACTTTATCTACGCCCGTTTATTTTCGCCAGCGAAGCAAGGTTCGGTGTAAAGGTTTCAGATGAGTATCGTTTTGTTGTATTCACAGGCCCGGTGCCATCATTGTATACCAATCCCATAAAAGTAAAGGTTGAAACGGAATATATACGTGCTGCAAGGGGAGGAACCGGTTTTGCAAAATGCGGCGGTAATTACGGTGCATCTTTTTTGCCTACACAAAATGCAAGGCTTGCCGGATACGACCAGGTTTTATGGACTGATGCAAAAGAAAATAAATTCATTGAAGA
This sequence comes from Ferruginibacter sp., assembly GCA_046070545.1. Taxonomy (GTDB): domain Bacteria; phylum Bacteroidota; class Bacteroidia; order Chitinophagales; family Chitinophagaceae; genus Ferruginibacter. Next base: position 1,590 of record JBJTMN010000005.1, on the reverse strand, counting down.
GAGTGGCATGATGAATGTGATGTTTGTGATTAACGATATATTGGTTACAGCACCCCTGTCAGATTCCATACTGGACGGTGTTACAAGAGATTCTTTATTAACCCTGGCCAATGACATGGGCTATAAAACCGAAGAAAGGCCCATTGCAATAAGCGAACTGGAACAGGCTTTCAATGACGGCACCATTACCGAAGCTTTTGGAGCAGGAACAGCTGCAGTGGTGGCTCCCATCAAAATCATCAATATTAATGGCACTGATTTTTCACTGCCGGTATATGATGATAATACGCTAATGAATAAATTAAAAAATAAACTGGAGCAGATACGCCTGGGAAATGAGGCTGATGTTCATGGATGGAATTACATTATTTAAGTGGGTTAGTAATGTAATAAAGAAAACTGCTGTAAATTTTACAGCAGTTTTCTTTATAATTCATCTTCATGTTTCTTATGCCCGATATAGTTTCTCCATTTTTCAATCACTGCTTTCATATCATCGGGGAGCTCACTTTCAAAATGAACGGGCTTGCGTGTTGCCGGATGAATGAAGCCAAGTTCCTTTGCATGCAATGCCTGGCGCTTGCAGAGAGCAAAACAATTATCAACAAATTGTTTGTATTTGGTAAATACCGTGCCTTTTACGATCCTGTCACCTCCATAAAAATCATCATTGAAAAGCGGGTGTCCGATCAGCTGCATATGCACCCGTATCTGGTGTGTACGGCCTGTTTCAAGCCTGCATTCTATAAGTGTTACATAATTGAATCTTTCTAAAACCTTGTAGTGGGTAATGGCATCCTTTCCATGATCTCCATCAGGATAAGCAGTAAATAGTTTACGAAAGCGCAGGTGCCTGCCAACATGTGCAATTACGGTTCCTTCATCTTTTTCCATATCGCCCCATACCAAAGCAATGTACCGGCGATGCACCGTATGATCAAAGAATTGTTTGGCAAGATCGGTCATGGCTTTTTGTGTTTTGGCCATCACCAGTAAACCACTGGTATTTTTATCAATACGGTGAACAAGACCAAAACGGCTGAGTTCAGTTTCATCCAGCTGAGGGTTTTGCTGTTGCAGATAGTAAGCTACTGCATTTACTAACGTGCCATTGGGATTGCCACTACCCGGATGCACCACCATACCTGCCGGTTTGTTGATGATCAGTAAGCTATCATCTTCGTATTGAATATTCAGCGGAATATTTTCAGGGATGATGTCTGAACTTTCTGGTGATCGGTTATCAAAAACAACAATATTATCAAAAGGCCTTACCTTATAATTACTTTTAACAGGCTTCTCATTTACCAGCACCATTTCGTTATCAATTCCCTGCTGAATTTTATTGCGGGTCGCACCTTCGATCCTGGTCATTAAAAATTTATCAATCCGGATCGATTCCTGCCCTTTAGGGATCGTTATTACCAGCTTTTCATACAACTCATCTATTTCCGGTTGTTCATCTTCAATATCAGTTATTTCTTTACTCATCAGAATTTTATTAATTGTTAATGGTTGTCCGTTGTCCGTTGTCCGTTGTCCGTTGTCCGTTGTCCGTTGTCCGTTGTCCGTTGTCCGTTGTCCGTTGTC
>JBJTMN010000004.1:0-3032 GCA_046070545.1 Ferruginibacter sp. | reverse complement strand
GCTGATTTGTCAACATGATCTTTTGTTTTCCGGCTGATTTGTATCTGTTAGGTTAATCGTTCTTTATTTCTTTACCTGTAACAGGATTTGAAAATGCGGCACCTATATTTTGTATCAGGTTCGATATGGGGCCTTCCATTTTATTCGTATTATCATCCAGCGTATTATCATGCAGTAATTCCCCCATTTTTAATTCAGCGGGTAAATACAGCAGAATGTTCTTTCGCTGATTGCCAAAAAATACTTTTACCTCCCTGATGCCATCACCAGCGGGCAGGTTTTCTTTCACTGTTTTTACAGCCTCATTTGCAATGGCATTCATTTTTACCGATGAATCTGTATTGTACAGCTGTGCGTATGCAGCAATTGTTTGAACAGCTTCCTTGCTGTTGTCATCAAAGATCCTGCTTACCCAATCAGTACCCGGACCTTCATTTAACAATGCTGCAGCTCCTTCATCGCTTTGTACAAACCTGTAGAGACCTGTGAGAACTGCCGGTATTGCTGCCTGGCTGAATTTATTTTCTGTTTCTTCAGCCTTATCTGTTACAGGCTGCTCCGTATTGGGGTCTATTTTTTTTTAATGGAGGAAAATTTAAATTTTCCTGAATTGTTTTAATGAGATCAACTGACATAACATTCGTTTTTGATTATTAATTAATTCAGCTAGAAAATGAAACAACAGTCTTTTTTACACCGTGGCATCATCACTGCTGAACCTGAGCCTGTTCAGCAACCTGATCTTCATAAAAGAAAACCTGGTTGCATATAACTGGTAGGTAATGATATCTTTAAAATTTTTCAATGGCAGGTATTCGATCAGAATATCTTCATAAAACTTATTGAAATAAATTTCACAATTATTACAAAGTGCCACAATCTCTCCTCCTTTTGAAAAGCCGGCCTGATCATGAATATCAGCTTCTATTTTTTTCCATAGCTGGTCAGTTGCGGTTAACGGAATGATGATATTCAGTTCTTCCAGCTGGTTTCTTATTTCCTTGGCATATTGTTCAGCCTCTACCGACAAAGTAAACATCGCTGTTTTCAGATTTGTACATTCTATATCTTCTGCAATGCTTTCAAAGCCTTTGGTGATCTGGCATAAATAAGATACCAGGTTTTCCAGTTTTCCCTTCAGCACTTCTGTGATACCTTCCATTGTCAGCTTCATGTTTACAGCTTATAAAATAATTGATCAGCTACCGGTTTTTCCGGTATATTCCTTAATGGTGCTCAGTACGGTTCTGATACCGTTTGCCTGTTGCTGTAATATGGTCCTTACTTCATAATTGTCTTCAATCTGGTCAATTACACGGCTGTAATTTTGTAATGCTGTTTCCTCAGCCCTGATGCAGGCATCTATCACCAGCTCTTTTTGCCCCGACCTGAAACTGGTTTTCAGGTCCATCCAGGTTCGTTGTAATAAGCTTAAAGTAAACTGATCGATAGGACACTCGGTTCCCATGCTGTTCACCAATGTTCTTAGTTCGCTGCTATACCTGCCACGCTGGTAGCCAAAACGTTCAAGCAAGAGAGAAAGCACGCTGTCTTTGATCTTTTCGGAAGCATGCAGGTACCCCTTTTTTGCATCATCTAAAACTGCAATCAGGTTGTGTATGGCTATGCTGATGTTTTGATTGATTATTTTCATAACAAGGTATTTTATGGTGACAGCTTAATATTGCTCAACATGTGTACCAGCTTTTCAGAATCAGCGCTTTTGGGCAGCGCCCAAAAATTACATACAGGCTCTTTGTAAATAAAAATCTGGCATATAAAACTTCCATAAGCCTTTATTGGTAAAGGTTTTGGCGGTAAAATTTAAAAAGTTATAACGGGTTGTTTATTTATGCAAAGTGTGAATGATATAATATTTTGAAGGAATTTCGTAATTGCCTTGAGGAAGCAGGAAAAGCAGGTTTTTTGCAGCGTTAACCCTTTCCTAAAAATTTCTCAAAATTATTGCCCTGTAGCAGTTTGTAAGTATATTGCCATCAAATAAAAGTACATGATGAAAAATTTATCCCTGGTATTGAATATTATACTTTTACTGGCTGTTGGCTACCTTTTTTATTATGATTTCTCGGGTAAAAAGACCGAGGCTGTGGCAGCAAAACTAAACAGCAGTTACAGGCCCGGAGATAGTAATGGCTCCAGGCCTCCTTTGGCATATGTTGAGCTGGATTCGCTGAATGAAAAGATAACTTTCATAAAAGATAAGCGTAAAGAACTGGAAGCAGAAATGAAAGCGATTGAGCAGGAGCAGGAAAATGCTTACAGGGGATTACAGGCACAAAAAGATAATTTTCTTAAAAAGGGAGCTTCCATAACTGAAGAAGAAGCCCAGGCATTCCAGGGAAAACTGATCGAACAACAGCAGAAGATCGATGGCCGAAAACAGGAACTGAGCCAGAAGCTGAATGAAAAAAGTTTTGGCATCATGGAAGGTATACAGAAGAAACTGAAGGATTTCCTGGCTGAATATAACAAGGACAAAAAATACATGTACATATTCACTACCGGTACCGGACTCGATTATATGGTATTTAAAGATTCAACCTTAAACATTACCAATGATGTAATAAAGGGCATGAATGAAAAAATGAAAGCTGAGGCAAATAAGTAATTTGCCGTAATTTATATATCTTGTTGCTGTAAGCGGGTTGCCAACTTCAAAAAAGTTGGCAACCTTCATAAAACAGATAACTATGCCAGATCAAACAACTGCTTTTAAACCAACACTTGGTTTATTCGATTCCACTATGATAGTAGCCGGCTCCATGATTGGCTCCGGTATTTTTATTGTTAGCGCCGATATTACCCGAAACGTGGGCAGCGCAGGCTGGCTGATTGCAGTGTGGCTCATTACCGGGTTTATGACATTGACTGCCGCACTGAGTTATGGGGAGCTGAGTGCCATGTTTCCCAAAGCCGGCGGACAATACGTTTATCTCAAGGAATCCTATAATTCACTTGTCGGCTTCCTGTATGGATGGAGCTTTTTCGCGGTGATACAGACAGGTACCATC
>JBJTMN010000003.1:0-2225 GCA_046070545.1 Ferruginibacter sp. | reverse complement strand
AATGAATCTGGTTTCAGGGATATCATAGAACGCCGTGTGCTGCAGGATAAGGTACCGGTGCTGGGAATCTGTGTTGGCTTACAGATGCTGATGGAAAGCAGTGAAGAGGGGGATCTGCCGGGACTGGGATGGGTGAAGGGTAAAACAGTGGCTTTTGATAAAGCACAATTGATAGAAGAACAAAAGATACCCAATATGGGCTGGCTGGATATAACTTTTTCAAAACCATCAAAACTGGCGGAGGGGCTGGAGGATGCCCGTTTCTATTTTGCACATTCCTTTCATGTAAAGCCGGTTGATGAAAAGGATACGCTTATCACAGCCAGCTATGGCTATGAATTTACAGCCGGCATTGAAAAGGATAATATCCTGGGGGTTCAGTTTCACCCTGAAAAAAGCCACCGTTTCGGTATGCAGCTTTTTAAAAATTTTGCGGCAAATTACTGATGAGAAGAATAAGGGTAATACCGGTTTTGCTGATTCATAAGGGAGGGTTGGTAAAATCCGTTAAGTTCAGCAATTATAAATATGTAGGTGATCCCATCAATGCAGTAAAGATATTCAACGAAAAAGAAGTTGATGAGATCATCATTCTGGATATTGATGCCACCCGGGAGAACAGACCGCCCGATTTTGAACGCATCCGGGAGATCGCCGGTGAGGCATTTATCCCGATGGCTTATGGTGGCGGCATCAAAAATATGGACGAGGTAAGGGAACTCTTTTACCTGGGTGTAGAAAAGATCATTATGAATAATAGTGCGGTTAACAACCCGGGGCTGGTAACTGCAGCTGCGGCCATGGCGGGCAGCCAGAGCGTGGTAGTTTCGGTTGATATAAAGAAAAACCTGTTTGGTAAATATAAAGTATACACGAAGAATGGTACGGAAAATACCCGTATGGATCCGGTAGATTTTGCACTACAAATGCAGGAGGCAGGTGCAGGGGAGATCATGCTGAATTCAATAGACCGCGATGGTACCTATGCCGGTTATGACCTGGACCTGGTAAAAAGCGTAAGCAGCCGGTTGAAGATACCGCTGATAGCCTGCGGTGGTGCGGCAGATGTAGGCGGGTTTTATCCCGCAGTAATAAAGGGAGCTTCTGCCCTGGCAGCAGGCAGTATGTTTGTTTTTCAAAGGCCGCACCAGGCAGTATTGATCAGTTATCCTTCCCAGAATGAATTTAAAACAAAACTGTTCGGCAGGCTTTAGCGGATTATTATCCCATAGCCATTGCGATGCAGAAAATTATTCAACCAATTCATGCAACTGAATATAAGGAAATATAACGAGGAAGCACTGAAGCAGGATGCGGCAGCCAATTTTAACAGGCCTTACCGGCAATGCAGTATCAGTGTAATGGATACCATTGCAGACCCGGATATCCAATTTGATGAACAGGGTATCTGCAATTACTATTACGAATACCTGCAAAAAGAAAAATGGTTTGTCCCTGCAAAGGATGAGGCCCCGGTAAAACTGGATGCCATTGTACAGCAGATAAAGGAAGCTGGTGCCGGAAAAAAATATGACTGCATCACCGGGATCAGCGGGGGCGTAGACAGTACCTATTTATGCCTGAAGGCAAAGGAACTGGGCCTGCGGCCATTGATCGTACATTTTGATAACGGCTGGAACAGCGAACTGGCAGTAAGGAATATTGAACAGATCATTGCAAAACTCGGGTTCGACCTGTACACCCTGGTGGTTGACTGGAACGAGTTTAAAGACCTGCAGCTGGCCTACCTGAAAGCTTCGGTAGTGGATATTGAAGCGCTTACCGACCATGCCATTGCTGGTACACTGTATAAGATTGCGGCCGAAAATAATATCAAATATATATTAAGCGGGTACAATATAGTTACCGAAGCGGTGTTGCCATCCTATTGGGTATTCAACAAAAGTGATAACGTTAATATCAGGGATATTCATAAAAAATATGGAAGCCGGCCCCTGAAAACCTATCCCTTGTTTGGCATGAAGGAGCGGAAATATTTTGCAGGCGTAAAAGGAATAGAAAGCATTAACCTGCTGAATTACCTACCTTACAATAAAGCTGCCGTAAAAGAAATAATTACAAGGGAACTGGGTTGGCGTGACTATGGCGGCAAGCATTATGAAAGTGTTTTTACCCGTTTTTACCAGGGTTATATATTGCCGGTAAAGTTCGGTATCGATAAAAGAAAAGCGCACTTGTCGAACCTGATCTTCAGCGGCCAGCTT
>JBJTMN010000002.1:0-4372 GCA_046070545.1 Ferruginibacter sp. | reverse complement strand
TTTTTTAACACCAACAGGGGGGGCGATATTACTTTTCACGGGCCGCAGCAGGTGGTGGGCTATCCCATTTTAGACCTGGAGAATTTTTATACCGACATTGGCAAATACCTGCGCAACCTGGAAGAAGTTATTATTTTAACCATTGCTGAATATGGTATTAAAGGAGGCAGAAGCAAAGGAGAGACCGGTGTGTGGATTGATGAAGATATACCGGGTATGGAAAGAAAGATTTGCGCCATTGGTGTAAGGTGCAGCCGCTGGATAACCATGCATGGGTTTGCATTGAATGTAAATACTGATCTGGGGTACTTTAATAATATCATTCCCTGTGGTATCCAGAATAAGCAGGTAACTTCGCTGGAGAAGGAACTGGGTTATAAGGCAGATTATGATGCAGTGAAGGAAAAGCTAAAAAAGAATTTTGAGAAAGTGTTTGAATCTGTACTGGTTGATTGATATTGTTATTTTGATCTTTTCTCTTCGTTAGAGATATAAAACTTATTCTCTTCCAGTAAAAAATCATTTTTGTAAATTTCAAACTGGTACCAGCCTCCGTGGGTGAAATTCATTTTTTCAATAACAAAATAATCATCCGGCGGATTTTTAATTTCGAAAAGCAATTTATAGTCTTCGGTTAAAAAACGTATAACATACTTGTTGACCTTTACATTAAAAAGTTTGGTTATTACATTATTATCTTTATCGGTGAATATCCGTTTGCTGGGATAAGTGATAACCTGGCTTATGACTTCCTCGGATACTTCTTTTTCGGCAGGTTTCTTTTCAGTGACTTTTTTGGTGCCGGCTTTCTTTTTAATTTTTGCTGCACGGGCAATTTCCAGTTCTTTTTGCAGCCTCATTTTCTCTTCCTGCAGCTGGATGTTTTTTTCATAGAGGGCATTTATCTCCTGTATCAGTTTGGAATAATCTATCACCGTATTTACTTCTGGCCTTTTGGATGATGTAAGCACATACACTCCTGTATCACAACCAATGAATAAGCGGTAAAACATTTTATTATATGGCGCCATTGAGTCTGTAAATCCATTAACAGAATTCTGCGGGTTCAGGATGGAAGCAATACTGAAGAAATTCTTTGTGCTGTCGTATGAGCGTTGAACACTGATACCTTTTACAGGCTTTGGGTAGTTATTCAGCCATAAAACACTCACCTTCCCATCTGTATTCTTTAATGTAAAATCAGGAAGCGTAGCCTGACCGAAAAGGCTGCCTGCAGATAAAACACAACAAAAAGTAAAGAGAAGATAAAATCTATGCATGGGTTGAATCAGATTCAGAACAATAAAGATTTCAAAGGTAAAGATTTATTTCCCTGTAACCCACCGGTATGCACACATAAAATTTTACTCCCTTTTTCAAATCTGTCTTTTTTAATACTGTCAATAATGCCATATAACATTTTGGCAGTGTATACAAAATCAAGTGGCAGTTTGTATTTTTCCCAGCAATCATTCATAAAATCTATCAGTTCACTTGTTTTTTTTGCATATCCTCCAAAATGATAATCATCCAGTATCAGCAGGTTTTTAAAGTCGTCTGTATTTCCTGTTAACTCTTTTATTCTTGTTTTATTGTCTGTCATTCCTTTTAAAACCGGCAAACTCACAACAATCTGCCCGGGCTTAACAGCCAGCAGCAGTCCGGCTGTAGTAGTTGCGGTGCCGGAAGCTGTACAAATGTGGGTATAACTGTTGTATTTAATCAGGTCCATGATCAATGCAGCACCTTTTGCACCTGCAGGAGCATATCCTCCTTCGGGCACAATCATGCAATTGCTCAATTCATTTTTAAGCTCTTCAAAAAGAACAACCTGGTCTTTTTGGGCATATAGTTCCCTTGAAATAAATTTTAACTTCATGCCATTCTTTACACATTGTTGCAGTGTTGAAGAAAGTACCGCAGGCTTTTCACCCCTTACAACAGCAATGCTTTTTAAGTGCAGGGCTTTGCATACAAAAGCGGTTGCTGCCAGGTGGTTGGAATATGCTCCGCCAAATGTCAGGATCGTATCCTGTTTGGCAGCAAGTGCTTCTTCCAGGAAATAGTGTAGTTTAAATAGTTTATTGCCTGAAATAACAGGATGGATCTTATCAAGACGTAATACAGATACGGTAACCTGTTTTTGAATAAACAGTTCATCATGTAACACTTCTATATTGGCTTTTGAAATATCAGGAAGCATTTAGTTAAAACTTACAGGTTTGTATTACTTTTGTCCGGCAAAAATGAGTAAATAATTCTTCAATTGTCAATTTAATTAAAGATGCAACCAACCCTTTTAATTTTAGCAGCAGGAATGGCCAGCCGTTACGGGAGTATGAAACAGACCGAAGGTTTTGGCCCAACTGGTGAAACGATCATGGATTACTCTATATATGATGCTATCAGGGCGGGTTTTGGTAAAGTGGTTTTTATTATCCGTAAAGACTTTGCAGCAGGTTTTAAAGCCAGCTTTGAACCTAAGTTGCAGGGAAAAATTAAGACTGAATATGTGTACCAGGAAATGGATTCTTACCTGGATGGACTGGAAATGCCGGCAGGCAGAACCAAACCCTGGGGTACAGCGCATGCGGTACTTTGTGGTAAGGAAGTAATCAACGAGCCTTTTGCAGTAATTAATGCTGATGATTATTATGGTGAAGATGCGTTTGTTAAAGCTGCAGATTTTTTAAATAATAAATGCGATGAAAAGCATTATGCCATAATCGGATACGAACTGGAAAGAACACTTAGCGACCACGGATCTGTTAGTCGTGGTGTGTGCCAGGTAGATGCAGAAAATAACCTGGTAAGTATAAAGGAAAGAACGAAAATATATAAAGAGAACGGTGTAATTACTTACGAAGATGAAGACGGGAAACATGCGGTTCCGTCAGACTCCAGTGTTTCCATGAATTTCTGGTGTTTTTCCCAGGCTTTGTTTCAGCCAACGGAAAAACTTTTTTTAGATTTTGTGAAGCAGAATACCGAAAATATAAAGGCAGAATTTTTTATACCAATTGTAGCAGAAGATTTTATGGAAAACCAGGGCGGGCAGATCAGTGTCATTCCAACTTCATCGCAATGGTTTGGCGTAACCTATAAGGAAGATGCTCCTGTAGTGAAGGCTTCCGTAGATAAACTGGTTGCAGACGGAGTTTATCCATCCTCACTTTGGTAATAAAATAATTATAAAAAAAGCTGTTGATTTTGTCAACAGCTTTTTAATGGTTTTCAGGGAATTAATTAGTTTCCAACAACCATAAATACAAAATCTTCCATTTTTTTCACCTGTTGCTCCCTGTCTAATCCACGTAAAGCTGTATTGGTTGGCAATTTGATATTTGCAGTATCTCCTGTGCTTTTGAGGGCATCTATCAACTTAAAGATATTTTTTGATTTGGCAGCAAATACAACACCATCGGCAGTAAGGTTTTTTGAAGTAATGATACCAATGATCTGACCATATTTATTTAATACCGGGCCGCCACTGTTACCGGGGTTAACCGATACCGACATCTGGTAGGAAGTAGAATCTCCCTCATTACCTGATTTGGCACTTACATATCCTTCTCCATACACAATTTCATTACGGGGGTAACCCAGTGTAAATATCTGTTCGCCCAGGTTCGAATTTGTTTTATTGATTGAATATGGAAGGCTTGGAATGGTTTTAAAAGAGGTGTCGTTAATTTTTAAAATTGCCAGGTCTGTATTCTGATCTGTATAAATTGCCTGTGCTGTAAAATAGTCCCCCTTGTTGTTTTCAACATAAATCGTTTTCAGGCGGTTAACTACGTGGGCATTGGTAATTATATAGCCCTTACCATCAATTAAAAACCCGGTTGCCCTGAAATCGGCTCTTGGTGGGGTATGGTTGTTCTGGTTAGCAATTACAGAACCTTGTAACTGATCTACTTTCTTTTTTGTATCCTTGATCTCACTTACAAGCTGTCCGATATTGTTATTGTCAACTTTGTTATTGTAGGTACTTATTACAACAGTGGTAACAAGAGAAACTATGCCTGCTATGGAAGCAGCCACAGCAATACTACGTTTGTATTTCTTCCACAGGAAAACGACTTTAGCCTTGGTAGTTAATTCGGCTTTGCTGATGATACCTTCTTCGGCCAGTTTATTTTCTACTTCATACAAAGAATGCTTGAAAGCTTTGATATTGGCCTGCTTATCAAGTTCGTTGAACAGAAAAGTATGCTCAACCACCATCTGGTCAATTTCAGGATTGTTTTTACGGATCTCTTCGAAAAAACCTCTTTCCTTCACATCCATTTCACCCTTCAGGTAACGCTCTACTGTTTCTATCATTAATAATTCATCCATCTTAATTCCCGTTTTTATATTGTGCAAAAAA
>JBJTMN010000001.1:0-2338 GCA_046070545.1 Ferruginibacter sp. | reverse complement strand
CGGTCACTAAAGAATGTTTTACGGTTAAGTACAGTACCATTTAATGCTGCCGGTACATGAATGGCATCAATTTTCATGTGCTGGAAATTACCTGCCAGTAATGCTTTGAAATTATTCTTACCCCATTTCTTTGTATAATCTACCACCACATCCAAACCATAGTTGGTTGTGTTAACGGCATTATCAAAGAACTGTGCAGTTTGTACACCTATAGCCGCGAGTTGTGAAGTAAAGGAAGTTGGTAAAGTAGCATCATCCTTATCAAATAAACCTGATAATACGATCCTGTCTTTTACTTTAACCATATACCCATCCATAGTAAAAGTCAGTCCGGGTAGTGGTTTCCATGCAAAGCCAAGACTTGCATTCACCGATTTTTCTTCCTTCAGATCCGGGATACCGGCAGCTTTGGTAATAACATCACCGTTGCGTGCAATACGGGATTGAACAAGATTTCCGCTGCTGAAAGAAGTAAGCGTATTACTGAAATTGATCTGCTGTAATGATGGCGCCCTGAAACCAGTGCTTACAGAACCACGCACGTTAAAATTATCCATGATCTTGTAGCGTGTAGCCAGTTTAAAAGTAACTACTGAACCAAAGTCTGAGTAGTTTTCAAACCTTGCGGCAACATCAACCAACCAGGCTTTGGTTGCATTTAATTCACCATCAACATACAGGCTTAAGTTAGACCTGTCTGCTTTAATGGCATCATCCGGGCTAAAGCCGGGGAAGCCCTGTGAACCTGAGGCCGGTGTTCTGTTCTCGCCAACATTTGGATAATAGATATCTGTAGGGTGATAATTCTTATAGGAAGTTTCTTCTCCTTTATAAATTGAATAATGCTCAAACCTGTACTCTGCACCCAATCCAACATTAAGGCCCTGGGCAACTGTTTTGAAAGACCTGCTCAGGTCAACGTTGAACGTATTCTGCAAGAAGTTGAATCCACCATCATCAAAATATGTTTGTGCTTTTGCATTGGGTACATAAAAGATAGAGGCATTATAGGTTTTATCACCGTAGTAATGAAAATCATTTCTGCCAAAAGTATTGCTGATATCCCAGTTCCATTTATGGCAAATTCCTTTTAAACCTGCTGCAAATGAAACATCGTTAATGTGAGTCTGTATATGCGGATTATAATAAATTTCTCCGTCATTTGCTGTACGCATAATATCGGCATCATACAAAAGATTACCATTCAGGTCAACAGGAAAGCGCTGGGGCCTTCCGCTCCAGTTCCTGGTATAGGCAAAAGCATCCGAGTTTTTATAATTGATCCCTCCAAAAGAATAGAAGGTAGTTTTTTTGCTGGCACTGGTTGGAATTTCCATATTATACATAGCGCCGTATGTTTTAACCGAACCATCGCCGAATGCCCTGCGGCCGCTGTTTATATAAGGCAATGCGTTCTTATCTGTTTGCCAGTTTGCGGTATCAGCCTGGCGGTAAGTTTTTCCCTGGGTTAACAGATCAAAAGAAACATTTATGAAGCCACCCTGTTTACCAATTGGCAAACCACCATTTGCAGAAAAAGTAAAAGTGTTTCCGTCAATTTTACTTCCTGAATAATATTGATTGCCGTCATTGAACCTGGAAGCATTGAATTTATGATCATAATATCCGGCCCAGCCTGTATTGATCGACCAGCGATTAACGTCTCTTTTCAAAACAATATTCATAACACCAGCCATCGCATCAGATCCGTATTGTGCCGATGCACCATCACGCAGGATTTCAATTCTGTCTACTGCCGATTGCGGAAATGCATTCAGATCTGAACCTGAGTTACCGCGACCCCTTGTTCCAAACAAAGCCACAAAAGCAGTCTGGTGACGGCGTTTACCGTTTATTAAAACCAATGTCTGATCAGGACCTAAGCCACGCAAAGTACCCAGGTCAACGTGATCGGCGCCATCCGCACCACTTTGTTTGTTATAGTTAAACGAGGGTGCTGCCATATTTAATACAGAGGTAAGATCCATTTTTGCACTTGGTAAACCAACCTGGTTTATACGGATCACATCTACCGGCACCGCTGTTTCAATTTTAGCACGGGGAGCGCCACGTGTACCAACCACCACTACGTCACCAAAATCAATAATGGCAGGCATCAAAATAACAGATACAGATGTAGCTGCTGACAGCGTAACTTCCTGGCTTGCATACCCAATACAGCTTACTTCCAGGATATCGCCGGCAGTTGCAGATACAACAAGGCTGCCTGTTGAATTGGTTGCTGCACCTTTACCTGATGATTTGACTTTCACTGAAGCATTCGTGACCGGGTTACCCGTTTTGGAATCTGTTACCAGTACAGTATAACTTTTTTGCG